>DAOQID010000005.1:10235-11533 GCA_035339375.1 Anaerolineales bacterium
ATGAAACCCTACACATCCCTCAAATCCATCCTCGCGGAGTTCTTCCCCCTGCACCGCACCCTTGCTTCTGATGACCATGACAAGACTTTGGAGATCATCGGCAGTTACATGCCCGATTCGTCCAATTACACCATCGAAACCTACACTCCGCTTGAAAAAGCATGGACATGGTATGTGCCTGAGCGTTACGCCGTCCATGAAGCGTATCTTGAGATCGAGGGCGGCGAGCGTGTGGTGGATTTCAAGAACAATCCATTGCATATCGTTTCGTACTCCCTGCCCGTGGACAAAACACTTTCGTTCGAAGAGCTTCAGCCGCATTTGTATTTCAACGAAAAACGCCCACATGCCATTCCGTGGGTGTTCAAGTATTATGACCGCGATTGGGGTTTCTGCCTGCCCAAGAACGTCTTCGATAAACTGCCGCGTGACAAAAAATATCGCGCAGTGATCAAATCTGAGTTCATCACCGACCCGAAACAGGGATTCAAAATGGCAACCGCAATCATCCACCCTGAAGGCGGACCGAGCGCTTCAGCTGGCGAGATCATCGTGCAGGCGCATACCTGTCACCCGCATCAAGCCAATGACGATGGTGCAGGTGTGGTCAGCACCATTGAATTGGCGCGCCGTCTCGCTGAAAAGCCGCTGCCTGCTGGCTCAATGAGCGTCCGTTTCTGGTTTGGACCTGAGACCATTGGCACCATCGTTTATCTCTCGCACAACGAGCATCTGATTCAAAATCTGCGCGGTGGCATCTTTATGGAGATGACAGGGAACAAGAACAAGATCGCCTGGCATCATACCCGTCAACATACGCATCTGCTTGACCGAATCACGCATTTTATTGTCAGCAAGTCGGCACATGATGAACGTGATTTTGCTGCCGCCCCCGCCAATGACGAGCGCGTGATCAACGGGCCTGGCGTGAACGTGCCTTGCATTTCGATCAACCGCTGGCCCTATGACGAGTATCACACCACCGATGACAACCTCGATATCATGCATGATGACATGCTGGTCGGTGCGGCCGAAACCGCTGAGCAGATCATTCGCATGTATGCGACGAACTACATTCCCAAACGCACCTTCCGCGGACCTGTGTTCCTCAGCGGCAATGGTCTCTGGGTCGATTGGCGTGAGAACTGGGCACTCAACCGCGCCATCGAAAAGATCATGATGCGCTTTGAAGGGGAGTTGTCGGTTTTTGAGATCGCTGAACAGGTCGGGCTCGATTACTGGATGGTGCGCGATTACATCGAAAAATTCCGCGCCAAGGGATTCGTTGAAGCGTTGCC
>DAOQID010000005.1:11633-23260 GCA_035339375.1 Anaerolineales bacterium
TATGAAACCAAAAGTAGTTGCCATCATTCAAGGCCGCATGTCGTCTTCTCGACTGAGGGGGAAGATTCTTGCCGACATTGAAGGCCAGCCGATGCTGACCCGTGTCTTCACCCGCACCTCTCGAGCGACGACTCTCGACGAAGTCATCTTTGCCACTACGACGGACGCTTCAGACGACCCCGTGGCTGAGTACTGCGACTTTAGCGGCATTCCCTTCACCCGCGGTAGTTTGTTCGATGTGCTGGACAGATATTATCAGGCCGCCAAAGACGCCAAAGCCGATGTGGTTGTCCGCATCACGGCAGATTGCCCCGTCATTGACCCAGAGCTGATCGATCACGTGGTCAATACTTTGCTCGAAGACGAATATGATTTTGCCTGCAACCGTCTGCCGCCGCCGTGGACTCGCACCTATCCCATTGGGTTGGATGTGGAGGCCTGCACTTTCAAGGTTTTGAAAAAAGCCTGGAAGGAAGCCAAAGAGCCCCAACACCGTGAACATGCCATGCCTTATTTCTATGAAGGTGTGCAACTGACGAATCTCAACCGCCAACTGCAAACAGGCATTTCCCCACGCGGATTTAACATAGCTCTTCTTCACCACACCACCGATTTTGGCGATTACCGCTGGACAGTGGATACACCCGAAGACCTTGAGTTCATGCGCCAGGTCTATGTCCGTTTTGATGGACGCGATGACTTTACCTGGAAGGAAGTTTTGGATCTTGTTCACGACAATCCCGAATTGATGAAGATCAACGAGGGTGTGCAGCATAAGACTTTGAAAGATGTTGATAAACGCGCACTCAAGCGTTAGAAAGTTTGAAGTTTGGAAAGCTCGCAAGTTTCAACCTTCAAACCTGTAAACCTCCCCCATGCCTCTAATTACTTTATTTTCCGCTCCAAAGCCTTTCACCAATCCGCATATCGCGATGATCCAACGCAACGCCATCACATCGTGGACTCTGCTCCCTGATGTGGAGGTCATTTTGCTTGGTGAGGAAGCGGGCCTTGCTGAAATTGCAAAAGAACTGGGCGTGAAGCATTTGCCTGCTGTTGCCCGCAATGCAAACGGCACACCGTTGATCTCATCCATGTTTCAACTGGCGCGGGAGAATTCAAACGGTGATTTGCTTTGCATCATCAATGCCGATATGGTTCTCATGCCTGATTTTGTTGAGAACGCAAAACAAACGGCAAAGTTGGAAGAGAAGTTTGTGCTGTTGAGTCAACGTTGGGATTACGACATCACGTCGCTGCTCGATTTTTCTGCGGGGTGGGAGTCTGGGCTGAGAGAATCTGTCAGAAAACAGAATCAGCTTCACCGTCCCGCTGGAAGCGACTTTTTCCTTTTTCCAAAATCCTGCTATACCGATATTCCAAATTTCATCATCGGTCGTGCAGGTTGGGATAACTGGATGATCTATAAAGCCCGCCGCGAAAACTGGCCCGTGATCGATTGCACACCTTCGGTGATGATCGTGCATCAAAATCACGATTACAGCCATTTGCCCGGGGGCAGGTCGCATTATGATCATCCCGATACGAATGAGAATATCCGTCTGGCAGGCGGACAGGCGAATATCCGATACACGATCTTGGATGCGACCCATCAACTTGTAGATGGTAAACTTACCCGCCCAAAGATGACATCGCTTCGCTTCACACGCCGCCTTGAACTGGTCTTGCGTTCTATTTTCTTTTTTCTCCCCGAAGCCATGATCGAAAACATTGCCCGCCCGAAGCGCTGGCAGAAACGATTTAAGAAATTATTTAACGTTTTAACGTTCAAACGTTAAAACGTTCCAACTTTCCAACCTGGAACCTAACATGCGAAAAGGTCAAAACCCTGCCAAGTTCGTCAAAGATGTTGCCCGCCCCGAACGGATCACGGTGGCGTTGTTAAATTACATTCCCTTCCTGAGCGGATTTTACGCCGAGACTTTGGATGTGCTGAAGGTCTCACTCGAATCCATGCGCAAGGATGCAGGATTGCCGTTTGACCTGATGGTCTTCGACAACGGTTCCTGTGAAGAGGTGCGCGAGTTTTTGATCCAGGAGAAGGAGGAGGGACGAATTCAATATTTGATCCTCTCCGAGAAGAACATGGGCAAGGGCGGCGCATGGAATGTAATGCTGGCAGGCGCGCCCGGTGAGATCATTGCCTATACCGATAGTGACGTTTTGTTTTCGCCGACATGGCTCTCGCGTTCGGTGGAATTGCTCGAAGCCTTTCCAAATGTCGGCATGGTAACGGCGCGCCCATACCGCACTTCGCCTGAGTTCTATTCTTCCACGCTGGAGTGGGCGAGGAATTCAGAACATGCATCCCTGGATGAGGGGCAATTCATTCCGTGGGAAACATTTTTGGAGTTCAATCTTTCGCTTGGACAAACTGTGGAGGAGAATGAAAAGGTCTACGCAGAGACAAAGGATTGGCGAATTCAATACAAAGGGATGACTGCGCTTGCAGGTGCAAGTCATTGGCAGTTCACGGCGTATAAATCCACACTGCAAAAGTTTTTACCCTTCGACATGGACAAACCAATGGGACAGGTGCGCCAGTTGGATAAGCGTATGAATGACGCGGGTCTGCTGCGCTTGATGGTCAGTGATCCGCTGGCGATGAATATGTCCAATACGCTGGGGTATTTGAGAGGGGAGTTGGGAAAAGAAAGAGGAAAGAGGAAAGAAGGGATTGGAAAACGGGTTTTGGAGTTGCCGCCCATTAAGAAGATATTGCTGGCGGTATATAACAGAATTTTCAGTTGGTATTATTCGTAGGATGCTTCTATACTGACTGGAGATAAAATAGACACCCCTCATTATTCTCACGGGAACAAAGCCATGAAACACTATCGAAAGTTCATAATCCTTGTTATGTTCGCTTTACAGACTGTTTCGCCCGTCAAGGCCCAGGAGGGTCTTCAGTTTGAAGGGACGATTGCCTTTATCAGCACGGATGGAAATATCGTGCTTGCCACCGGAGATGGAAGGCAGGTGCGTATCACCGCCGACGCTGGAACAATGGATCCCGAGACGGGTGTGGAAGTAACCTATGATTACCTGAGTTTTTCGCCCGATGGGGCCTATTTGGCGTTTGATCGAGATGGATATACGGGTATTGGAGATGGTGTTTTCGTCTATGATGTTTTGAAGGGGGAGATTGTCAGGAAGTTTTCGTTTGAAGAGGTGGGACTGCCTGTTTTGTGGCATAAAGACAGCGATTCTTTCATCGATTCTGAGATTGATCCATCCAACGACTATCAAAGAAACTATTATCGCCAATTTATTACCGGAGAGCGTGAGGGCTTGTTTCAACTTGTTGAAGGCGACAATGGATATGTAATCAACTTTGATCTTGGCATTGTCATCTACACAGAAGGAAATTCACAGATACCCACTTTTTATGACTGGGCCAATAACCAGACTACGAATTTGCAGATTAATGGTTTGAGCGCTAGTGCTAATGGATTTTGGTCGCCCGATAAACGCCTTTACGTTCATACCGGAGATGAGAAGGTATATTCCCTGATCAACCTTGATTCGGGGTCGGTATACAAAAAGATCGAAATATTTGATATCCTGCCCCCTCGTGAGCACACCTTTCCGACAGGCGAAACTTATAATCTGACTAGTGTGGAAGTGTATGATTTAAACCAGGAGGGGTCACGGCTTCTGTTGAGTGACGATCTGTATCTTTACGAACTAAACCTTGATACAGAAAGTGTAGAGACTGTATACACTTCCAGACTGGACAACCCCGACTCCCGCCTCTATGGTTTTTGGTCGGGAAGCGGCAGGGTTATTTTGATTGATGAGTATTTGGCAGGCGGCAGTTTCTTCGATGGCGTGGCAGGAGATCAGAGCTTGCTTGTGGTGGAGAAAGGATTTTCGCCAACTCTGGTCGCAGATGATGCGGAAGCCTTATTTTGGTTGTCCGGTGATTCCGACCAGTTCTTGTACAAAAAGTATACTCAAACCGCACAACAGGTTTCTGTTGAATTGATGCTTTTTGATTATCCTGTTCGTGAGAGCTTTAGAGTAGGTGACCTCCCAACTTTTCATGATATTAGCTATGATCCTTATATATTAAACTTTATCGTAGATTGGACACAAAAAAAGATTGATTTGACGGAGAACACCCTTGAGCCGCCATTGGCCTCCCCTGTTCCTCCTAACTTTTCGATTGAAGGAACACCAATAAGTGGTATTCAGCAGAATTCTCAACCTAGCCTTCCGCTCCCTTCTGGGATAAGTGCATCCTCTTTATTCTATGGCGGGATATGTTGCCTGCTTCTTGCCATCCTGCTGGTTATCATTGCGGTCTTCCTGTCTCGCTCTCGTAAACGTAAAAACACCCAGTCCCATCCTGAAGACCAGCCTCAATTTGTTAATTCCGCTTCTGGCGCGGAACAGGTCAAACAGGCGATTGAACTGGCAAAAGCCAAACAATATCATGAGGCCTTTGAAATACTGGAGGGTGTAATAAAGACGGAACCAAATAATGTTGCCGCATGGTTCAATCTTGGCAGGGTATTTGCCAGTATGGGGAAT
This sequence comes from Anaerolineales bacterium, assembly GCA_035339375.1. Classification (GTDB taxonomy): domain Bacteria; phylum Chloroflexota; class Anaerolineae; order Anaerolineales; family Villigracilaceae; genus Villigracilis. The sequence goes on from DAOQID010000005.1 coordinate 16,191, forward strand.
TTGAAAGACGCAGAACGGTGCTTCCTGCAAGCCAGGAAGTTGGGACACCCCAAAGCCAATGAAGCATTGATTTGGTTGAAAAAAAAATCCCAGTGACGATTTTGGGTTGAATAAAATATCATATTCCCCCAAATATGTTGGCATGAAGTGAAAAGAGCTCAATGGAGCAAAAATGACCACAAAATCAGATGTGCAACAGCACGATGTTCTCATCATCGGCGGCGGACCCGTTGGGTTAAGCTGCGCGTATTACCTTTTGAAATCTGGCAGAAAAGTGACCATTCTTGATTCAAAAGAGATCGGCAAAGGCAGCGGTTCAGGCAATGCAGGGCATGTGGTGCCGAGCCACATTATTCCGTTGGCAGCGCCGGGTGTGGTAACTTCCGCGTTGAAGTGGATGCTTGACCCTGCTCACAGCCCGTTTGGGATGAAGATCAGTCTCGATCCAAAATATCTCATGTGGCTGCTGCGGTTTGTGCTGGCTTGCAGTGAATCGAACGTCCAGCGCGGAATTCCGCCATTGAACAGCCTGGGTCAATTGAGTGCGAAGAACTTTGCCCAAATGATCGCCGAGGAAAAATTCGACTGTCATTATCAGGAGAAGGGTCTGCTGTTTTTGTATAAAACGGAAGAAGCCTTCAGCGGCGGAAGACACGAAGGTGATTTGATGCAGAAGCATGGCATCCCCGTCAGCGTGTATGACAGGGCCAAAGTTCACGAGATTGAGCCCGCTGCATTGGATGATGTCATCGGCGGCGTGCATTTTACAGGCGATTCACATATGAACCCCGCGTTATTTCTCAAAATGCTCAGTGACCGTGTCCGCGATATGGGCGCGGAGATGCTTGAGAATACGCCTGTCACTGGGTTTGAATCGGCGCAGGGAAAAGTTCGGGTTGTAAGAACAGCTGTCGGTGATGCGAAGCACGAGGCGGAGCATGTCATTCTTGCCGCAGGGGCGTTGACTCCATCCATGGCACGCGATCTGAAATTGAATCTTCCCATCCAGCCTGCGCGTGGATACAGCCTGACCATGTCTGCAACGAAGCAGATGCCGCGTCATGCATTGATCCTTGGCGAGCGCCGTGTGGCGGTTTCGCCGATGGGTGACCTGCTGCGTTTTACAGGCCGACTTGAAGTTGGCAATGGCAGTATGACGCCCGACCCGCGCTGGATCCAACGGATTGAGAATTCTGCACGCGAATATCTCCGTATTGATGAAACGCTCGACATCAAGGAAACCTGGGCAGGGTTGCGCCCGACGACGCCCGATGGCGTGCCGATCATTGGCCGCTCTCCGAATCATTCCAACCTTGTGCTTGCCACGGGCCATGCCATGCTCGGTCTGTCCCTTGGACCTGGAACAGGGCAGGTGGTGGCGGAACTGGTCAACGGGAAAGAGACGGCGTTCGATCTGAGTCCGCTGCGGTTGGAGAGATTTTAGGAGATGGAAAGTGGAAAGTAGAAAGTGATTACTTTCCACTCACCACTTTCCACTTTTCCCTGCTTTTTATCGGTTGATAACAATTTGAATTCCTCCCTCGTTTTTATCTTCATCACCATTTTCGTGGACTTGCTCGGCTATGGCATCATGCTGCCGTTGCTGCCTTTTTACGTGCAGGCTCAAGATGGAGGCGCTGCAATAGCAGGTGCGTTGAGTTCGCTCTATGCAGGTACGCAATTATTTGCTGGTCCCATCCTGGGTGCGCTCTCCGATCGGTTTGGGCGCAGACCTGTTCTATTGGTTTGCCTGTTCGGCACTTCGCTGGGGTATTTTATGCTTGGCCTGGCCGATACACTTCCGCTGATTTTTCTCGCCGTTTTCATTGACGGATTGACAGGCGCAAACCTCACCACTGCCTATGCCTACATCGCCGATGTGACCACCTCCGAAAACCGCGCGCGCGGCATGGGCATGGTCGGTGCGGCGTTTGGGTTGGGGATGATGGCAGGACCCGCGCTGGGCGGATTGCTGAGCAAATACGGCTTGTACGTTCCCGCATTCACTGCATCTGCGATCGCGCTGGGCAATGTCATCTTTGGTTATTTCGTGCTGCCCGAATCGCTTCCGCTGGAAAAACGCGAAGCCAGATCGGTTTCAGAAATGTTCAACTGGATGAAGCATTTTCGCAGTTTGTTCAATCAGGCCAACATTCAAAAACTTCTTGTGACGATGTTTCTGCTCAACCTTGCCTTTGCCGGGCTGCAATCCAACTTTCCGCTGTATTCCAATTTTCGTTTTCATTGGACACCCACACAGAACAGCTTTTTTTACCTGTATGTCGGCGTGTGCGCTGTTTTCATTCAGGGATTTTTGTTCGGCAAACTCCAGCCGCGTTTCGGTGAAAAACGCCTTATCCTCTTTGGCCTTTCGCTCATGGTCATCGGTCTTGCAGGTATGGCGCTCGCCCCGCAGGCATGGATGCTTTACCCCGCTGTGACCGTCGTTGCACTGGGCACGGGCACGAGCATTCCATCCCTCACGGCATTGGTTTCGTTGCGCGTCTCTGAAAGCGAACAGGGACGTTTGATGGGCGGTACGCAAACCTTGCTTTCACTTACAAATATTTTCGGCCCCATGCTTGCGGGTGTTTCGTTTGAGGTCATTGCTTTTTCTGCGCCGTATTGGGTGGGGAGTATTTTTTCTTTGACCGCTTTGGGGGTGGCGTATATGTCATTGCGGGGAAATGCATCTCACCAGACAGTTTTGGATTAATCCCATTGAGGCGACGTCATAGTAATTTCCGTATCTGACTCACCGCGGCCTGAATCCCATTTTCTTTGTTCAACTCGGCGCTGACAGTTTTTGCTTTTGCGGTCATGGCATGATCTGTCAATGCCTGTGTGATGGCTTGCGAAAGATTTTCCGCGTTCAATTTTCTTTGGGGGATCGGCCTCGGCCCAATGCCGATTTTATGGATCTGTTCCCCCCAAAAGAATTGGTCGATCGCCAACGGCAGTGTGACCGTTGGAATGCCCGCATGTAAACTCGCAGAAGTTGTCCCTGCCCCGCCGTGATGGACGGCGACCTTCACGCGGCGATATAACCAGTCGTGTGGTGCATATTCGATAGGAAAAATATTTTTTGATTTGATTTCGCCATGCCATTTGGCAGGGATGGTCAGAATCGCCTGCGCATTGGCATGCTGCAAAGCTTCTTCGAGCATCGGTAAATATCCGCGTGTGCCTGGAGAGCCAAACCCAATGGCGATGGGGTTGGGGGAAGAATCAATAAAATGTTGAAGGTCTGGCCTGTCAACGTGATTATTGGTCAACTCGTTTTTTCTCCAATACCCTGTAACCACCTGCTTGTCATTCCAATCTTTCGGGCGTGGAACGATCTGTGTGCTGAATCCGTTCAGGGTGAGGGGTTGGTTTGAATCAGCCCGAAGCGAAGGATCAAGCCAGTGAGCGGCACCCAGCCCAAAGTCGGTGTGACGCGCGTGGTTGATCTCACGGCGCCACGAAAGCCATGTGGCTTGAGTCACTGCCCAATGGGTGAGCCAGTTTCCGATCCCCAAAAAAGAAGAACGAAACGGCAAAAGCGCGGAGGGAAATTCGCGGGTGGGCGCGAGCGGCTGCAACACAGCGCGGACGGCGGGGATGCCAAGCCCTTCGGCAATATGCGCGCCCCAAATGGTCGGCAGGCCATGAATAAGCATATCGGAACCGCGGCAGGCTTCGGCTGCGGTATGCAGCATGCGCCGATACAGCGGACGAGCCTGCCCGATGAATTTTTGTGTAGCACGGATGGAGCGGATGGGATTTGTGCCGAGCGTCATCGGCGTGGAGTCACCCTGCTCGATGAGCAGGTCGGAAGGATTGCCTTCGAAGGGCGCAAATGTGAGTTTGCTTTGTTGAACGAGATTCGCAAAACCAAGCGGAGCAGCAATGCGGATTTGATAACCTGCATCGAGCAGGCCTTCGCCAAGCGCAATGTAGGGCAGCACATCGCCGCGTGTGCCGCTGGTTAAGAGGGTGATTGTCTTTTTCATTTTGAACCGCCAGGATCGCGAAGAAAATATTTTAAATCTTTACGTCCTTTGCGGTTGATAAAGATTACGCGCTTTCTTCGTCGTGCGTATCAATGTGACCTGGTTTTTCCTTGCCGAGTTCGAGCGAACGTTGATAGGCTGCCCATACTGCGCGTGAGATCGCCGTGCGGAAGCCCGCCTTTTCCAGATAATACAGGGCTTCTGCCGATGTGCCGCCCGGGGATGTGACTTGATTGCGCAGTGTGGCAGGGTGCCTGCTCGCGCCTTGATAATACGATGCCGAACCTTTGATGGTTTGCAAAACAAGCTGTTCGGCAATGCGGCGCGGAAAGCCCATGTGAACGCCTGCATCGATCAATGCTTCGGTGAAAAGGAAGACGTAGGCAGGGCCAGAACCTGAAAGCGCGGTGGCCATATCCAAATAGGATTCATCTTCGACGAAGACTTCTTCGCCCAGTGCGCCAAGGATGGCTCGGGTCATTTCCTGCTGTTCGTCGGTCACTTCTTTGGATGCGGTCCATACGGTGATGCCTTCGCCGATCTGCCCCGGCGTATTTGGCATGGAGCGCACAATGGTCTTGTGTTTGAGTCCGCTGCTGATCTTTTTCATGGTTGCGCCCGCAATAATGGACACGACCAACGCATCGGAGCGGATGCCTTTGAGACCCTTCATCACTTCGGTGAGTCGTTGCGGCTTGACCGAGAGTACGACCACATCCGCTTCGTGGATGGCGGCGGCGTTATCGGTGGTGGCTTTGATTCCGTACTTCTTGTTCAATTCCACGCCCCGTTCTTCACGCGGACCGGAGGCGGTGATGTTCTTTGCATCGGCGAGTTTTTTTCGCAGCAGGCCTGCGATCATGGCTTCGGCCATGACACCGGGGCCAATGAAGGCGATTTTCTTTTTTAGCATGAGAAGGCTCCTAAGGTCAAAGGATGAATGATGAAGTATGAATGATGAAGAAAGAGAAAGGGAGAAGTTGAAAATTGGTGTTGGTTATTTTACTCTTGTGTTTATAAAAGTGCCTCCGAGTTTTATCTCGGAGGCTTGGCGTTTTTTATTGAAAATATCCCAGCGCGGTGCGTAAGCGTTCTTCCACTTCTTTGGGCGCATCCTTTGGCAGGGACTGTATCGCAGCCTGGGCCTCGACGACGGAGTAACCCAGTGCGGTGAGCGCGGCGAGAACTTCGCTGTCGTAATCGGCCATGGCGGCGATTTTGCCAAGTGCGTCGGTGGGTTTGAGTTTGTCTTTGAGATGCAGCGCCATTTTTTGCGCGGTCTTTTTGCCAACGCCGGGTACGCTGTTGAGCAAGTCGGCTTCATCGGCGAAGATGGCGCGTTGGATCGCGTCAATGGTGAGGGTGGAGAGGACGGATAACGCCACTTTGGGGCCAACCCCATCCACACCGAGGAGGATGTTGAACAGGTCGCGGTCGGCTTGTGATTCGAATCCGTACAAGGTCAGCGCATCTTCGCGGACGACGAGATGGGTGAACATAAAAAGAATTTCGCCAGCCTTGGCATTGGTCCGCAATGGGGCGGGGACAAAGACGCGCATGCCCACACCACCGACTTCGACCACGATGGCGTTCTCTTCGATTTGGGTGATTTCTCCACGCAGGGTTGCTATCATATTTGTATTTTACCGTATTGTGTGGGTAGGGGCACAACGCCGTTATGCCATTTGAAAAAGGGACACGGCAGCGCCGTGTCCCTACTCGTATCGTTTTGTATTTAAATGAGTGATCGCAATTGCCAATGCATCGGCGGCGTCATCGGGTTTGGGGATGGAATCCAGTTGCAGCAGGGCGCGGACCATTTCCTGAACCTGGCGTTTGTCTGCGCTGCCGTAGCCTGCCACGGCTTGTTTCACTTCGTTGGGGGTGTATTCAAAAGGTTCGATGCCTGCTTTTTGCAAGCAGAGCATGATCACGCCACGAGCCTGCCCTACGGCCAGGGCGGTGGTGACATTTTTGGAGAAGAATAATTTTTCGACTGCGGCGGTTTCGGGTTTGTGCTTTTTCAACAGCTTGTTGAGGTCATCAAAAAGCATTTCGAGGCGTGCGGGCGGGGTGGCGTCTTTTGGGGTGGAGATAATGCCGTAGGAAACCGTGACCAGTTCCCCGTTGGGCATGAGGCGCACGAGTCCGTATCCTGTTGTGGCGGTGCCGGGGTCAATTCCGAGGGCGAGGGTCATTAAATAATATAGGGACACAGCGCCGCTGTGTCCCTACCATGATTTTGATTATGCAGCTTCGAGGGCGGCGAGGGCTTCGTCTGAAACCTTCACGTTGTGGAAGACATCCTGCACGTCATCGAGGTCTTCGATGGTTTCGACCATTTTCATGAATTTGAGGGTCGATTCCACATCGAGTTCGATTTCCTGTTTCGGGATCATGCGCAGGCTGGCCTCTTCGGGCTGAACATGAACCTTGTGGAGGGCATCGGCGATGGTCTTGAATGATTCGACGGGGGCATAGATTTCGATGGTGTCGCCGCCATCCACGACATCGTCGGCGCCTGCTTCGATGCCGAGCTCGAAGGCTTTGTCGAAGGAGAGTTTGCTGGCAGGGAAGGCAAAATAGGATTTGCGGTCAAACTGCCAGGCGACTGCGCCAGGTTCGGCCATGTTACCGCCTGATTTGCTGAAGGCGTGGCGCATATCGGGGACGGTGCGGTTGCGGTTGTCGGTGACGCAGGTGACCATGAGGGCGGAGCCGTGCGGGCCGTAGCCTTCAAGGGTGAGTTCTTCGAAGGTTGTGCCTTCCTTGTCTTCGCCTGTGCCTTTTTTGATGGCGCGTTCGATATTATCCTTGGGCATGTTCTCGGCGCGGGCCTTATCCACTGCCAATCTCAGGCGGAAGTTGGTATCGGGGTCGCCGCCTTCACGTGCGGCGATGGTGACCTCACGGGCCAGCCGTGTAAATACGGCGCCGCGTTTTGCGTCGGCAACGCCCTTTTTGCGTTTAATTGTTGACCATTTTGAATGACCTGACATGACGTTCTCCTTCAATTTTTCAACCACTTTTGTGGGGAATTATATATTTTCGTCGGGATTATACCATTGGAGGTTT
>DAOQID010000005.1:23360-55675 GCA_035339375.1 Anaerolineales bacterium
AACCACTTTTGTGGGGAATTATATATTTTCGTCGGGATTATACCATTGGAGGTTTGACGGAGGGCGGGGACGGCAGGCATGGCCAAAAGGAGAGAAAACCGTACCGTAATCCCAGAATTTTTATTTGTAGTGGTGTAACGTTTACCATTAACCTGAAACCGCTCTACGGCTTCCAGGTGAAATCATGCTCGGAGCCAGTCAGGATGTCACCTTGTTGAACGTCTTCTTCGATGTCATTCAAGCGAATGCCTGCCTCATCGCCAGACCGGGCGCTGGTTGTGACCTTGCGGCGCACTTCAACACCAGCGACGATCGCTTTTTTGCTTGAATTCCTGCCTTTGATGATGATTTCATCTCCGACGGTGATTGTTCCGCTCTCGATTCGGCCTGTGAGAACGGTCCCTCGTCCTTTGATGGAAAAAACATCCTGTATGGTCATGCGGAATGTTGGGTCAGTGGACATGTTTTTTTGTGCATCCTTTCAGCTTGGAATTGTGATTTGAAGGTTTTTTTGGTTTGAGCATCGCGTCTAAAAAGAAAAGGCAGAAAACTCCTTTGAATTTTTGCTGACGGATGTAAATCCTATCTGGATATGATGCAATAAAAGGATTGAAGATTGAGTCTCAGCTTTGTACGCACCAAAAATACTTCTCGCCTTCGAATGGATATTTCCAAAATAAGTTGAAAATGCCATCGCCAAAGGGCCAGGTACCTGAAACGGCGCCATCCTCCAACCCCGGAAAATCTATCTGCAGGATTTGCCTGTACCCCTGTGCCTGTAATTCCTCCCAGCCGATAAGTTTTGGTTCCTGGATACAGTAAGGCGCACCGCCAAATTTGTGACCTTCCCGAACGACAAGCTCTCCTGTGTCGCTTTGATAGATATCTTCGCGTGTTTTCAGAATTTCAATGGAATGCTGGCTTTTCAATCTCGAAGCATATTGCGTGGACTTGCTGCGTGGACGATATTCATGCAAAGCGACCACTACTTTGCTGTCATCTTTGATTCTACCGTGCCAATCTACAACGAACTCTTTAAACGAACAATTGATAAACAGGGAAAAATATAAAGGTGACTCGTTGTCATAAAGGGGGAACGTCCCGAAATATTGGGCATTTTCATTGAGGGAGATGGACAATTCTTCGGGCATATTGCCACCAATCCTCGCTTTACTGTCTGCATTCTCGGTTGTGAAGTGAAATGGACGGGAGAGATTGATATTATCAGGGAAGATGGGAACATTCATTTTATTTACCTCCAAATAATCGCTGACCATTTATGTCAGTCTGATACCCACATCCTCCAAATTATACGTCACCTGAAAAAAAAGAGACCGCAAAGCACTTTGCGGTCTCTTTGCATCCATTGTGATTAGATCACACCCAACTTCTTTCCAACGGTCTTGAACGCTTCCAGACCTTTATCGAGATCGTCCTTCGCGTGCGCGGCAGAGATCATCACACGGATTCGCGCCTTGCCTTGCGGCACGGTGGGGAATCCGATCGCCATGGCGAACACGCCCGCTTCGAACAACTCACGGCTGAATTGCTGGGCCAGCGGCGCTTCACCGAGCATGATCGGGGTAATGGGTGTTTCGCTGACTCCCGTGTTGAAGCCGAGGTTCTTCATCTCGGCCTTGAAATACTTGGCGTTGTCCCAAAGTTTATCCACCAGTTGCGTGGAATCTTCGAGCAGATCCACAGCCGCCAGACAGGCCGCCGCATCAGGCACAGTGACCGCCGACGAGAACAGGAAGGGACGTCCGCGTTGGCGCAGCCATTCGATGATGACCGATTTGCCCGCCACGATTCCGCCGACCACACCAAATGCCTTCGACATCGTGCCGACTTCCACATCCACTTTGCCGTGCAGGCCGAAGTGATCTACAATGCCGCGCCCGCCTTTGCCAAGCACGCCTTCGCCGTGCGCGTCATCCACCATCAATAAAATGTCGTATTTCTTCGCCACTTCATAAATATCGGGCAGGGGCGCAATGTCACCATCCATGCTGAAGACGCCGTCGGTGATGATCAAAGCGCGGCGATATTGACTCAGGTTCGCCTTGATCTGCTCTTCCAAAGATTTCACATCGTTATGTTCATAGGCAATGATCTTCGCGCCAGACAAACGACAGCCATCGATGATCGAAGCATGGTTCAAACGGTCTGAAAAGATCACATCCTCTTTGCCGACCAGCGCAGGCACGGTGGCCAAATTGGCAGTGAAACCGCTTTGAAATGTGATCGCCGCTTCCACGCCCTTGAATTGTGCAAGCCGTTTTTCCAACTCAACATGCAGGGTCATGGTCCCTGCGATCGAACGCACGGCGGCAGGGCCAACGCCCATTTCATCGGTCGCTTTTTTTGCGGCGGCGGTCAGTGTGGGGTGATTGGCCAATCCCAGATAATTGTTCGAGCAGAAGTTCAAAACCTTTTTTCCATCCACGGTCAACCATGCGCCTTGCGGTGAGCCGATGGTACGGATGTTGTTATACAACCCCTGTGATTTCAAATTATCAATTTCCTGCTGAATCCAGTCGGTTTTAGACATTTGTTTTTCTCCTGATTGCTTGTGAAATGACATTTTTATTATATGCGTTTCCCCCGCGTCATGTGTCATGGAATCCCTATGAAATGCGCCTCTTTTCCGCTCCAGTAATAGATTTTCAAATTGGTCATAATGAGGGTTTCGATCAACGTGATTCCCAAAGGCTCAACTTCGTAATAGGTGTAGTAATTCCCGCTCATATCTGGCCCGGTGGCACAGCCGTAAAACATGTGCCCGCATGTCATCGGGACGGGAATCAATGCCAGAATTACAGCAACGATCAAAATGATTCGCCTGCCCCTATTCATGCGTAGTCACCTCTGCCAGTAACCCCAGCTCGGCCAACTCCGCCATTACTTTTTGGATGGCTCCGCTTTTGACGATCACCGCCGTCGGGCTTAAGACTTCGCCCAGATATTTCCCCGCCTTCGACTTGCGGATCTCTTCCATAATCTCGGGCCTGCTGACTCTTAGCAAAAGCAGACTCTCCACCCGGGCCTCGACCCCGCTCGTGTCCCAGCGTTTGAGCGCCTTCACCAACGCAGGCGACACATTGCCGTTGGTGTATTTCACCAGCAAAGCCAGTAACTGCTCCGATTTCAATCCCTGTTCATTGGCATGTTTCAGTGAACCTGCCGTGACGCGATAAAAATATTCGTCGCCTTTTTCCTCGTCCCATTCGCAGAAGCGGGCAATTTGGTAACGCACTGCGCGTGAGAAATAACGCGAGATGGTGATCTTGCCATTGGAGGAGACAACGATCTTTCCTTTTTCTTCATTCCTCTCAACAAAAGAAGAAAGAAGAAAGAAGGCTGTGGATTCCTTCCCTTCCTCAGGCGCGGCCAGATTTACTCTGCCCAACCAATGCAGGGTTTGGACGAAATACTTGATCAATGCGCCATCCACCTGATCCCAATAGGCGAATCCGCGCAGGTATTGACCGTCTGACTCGCGTTTGATGAACCACGAGTCGTAATCGCCTGCGGGGCGTTGAAAATCGGGATATTTGGTTTTGATATCGCGCAGCAGGGCGGGCAGGCTCCACCATTTGTTTTGCGGGATGTCGTTGATCAGGTTGGTCAGAAACTCGCGTGTCACCTGCGGCTGGTTGCTCCATTCACCCTCGCAGAGAATTCCCGGGAGCAGGCGCAATTCATCGAATGTGTTTGAGACAAACCATGCTTTGTAGAGAATGTTTAATGCTTCTGCACGGGATGCGCCGAGAAAGTTTTTTACCGCTTCTGGCTGCAGGGCGTCATCTTTGATGAGATGGGCTGCCTCGAGCAGTTCATGCAGTTCGCGTCTGCGCGTTGATACGCCTTCGGCTGCCCGACTGCCGATGCGCAAGGCAGCAAGATACGTGGTTGCATCATCGAGGATGTGATCGGTGGCGGGGAGTTCAACGGCTTTTTCCACGGGCGTGGCGGGGCGGCCAAGCGGTTCGCCATGCGGGGCGGGTGTCGGTGCTTCGTCATCTTCCACCACGAGCATTTCGATCACTTCCAACAGGTCATCGGGAATGTAGGCGAATTCCTGCGAGCCTTTGCTCGATTCGAAAAATGCGCGGGCAAGGATGCCGCGATAAAAGAGATGTTCAGCAGGGGAGATGGGTTTCAGGTGCGGACGTTCCCTGTCACGTTTGGCGGCGCCCATGCCGCGGATTTCGCCATGAGCACGGGTGAAGGCTGCCCATTCCATTTTGCCGTTGGATTCAACGATGGCATCCAACGCGGCGCGTGATTCAGGGGAGAGAATGTCAATGGTTTCAGTGACAGCTTCCAGGTCCAGCAAAGATGCGGAGAGTTCTTCGGCAGCTGAATCCAGATCTTGCGATTCGAGTTCGAGTCCCCACAGATCAGCTACGATGCGAAGATGTCCGAGGTCGTGTTTGAGAAAGGTTTGGTAAAGGCTTGGCATTTCTACTTTCCAATTTTCATATTCTAAAGGAGAAAGTGGAAAGTAGCGAGTGATTAACCGCGTACCACCTTCAATGCCTGCGGCAGAATTTCGAAATTAACTTTGCGCAGGTTGCTGCCAAAGCTGGTGAAGATTTCTCCATCGGCATGGATGTAAAGCGGACGATCTGAGGTGATGCTGCATTTTTTGAATTCGCCCATGCGGATTTGTTTGAAGCGCATGTGTGTGCCGTTCATGAATTCGGGTACGAGGCGGAACATCATGCCGCGTGAGACCTTGTTGACGATGACGTATTCCATTTTGCCGTCGTCGTTTTTGGAGTTGGGAGAAAGCATAAAGCCGCCGCCTTCACGCGGCCCGTTGCAGAGTGTGACCATGAGGGTGCTGGTTTCCCATTGCTCCGATTCGGTTTCGATCTTTATGTGTGCGGGGTTGTGGTTGAGGATGATGGTTTGAATGACTGCCGTGAGATACATCAAAAAGCCTTTGACGATGGGCAGTTTGTGCGAGCGGATGGTGACCACGGCGTCGAAGCCGATGCCGAGTGTGTTGTCGAAATATTCTTTGCGGTTGTGCTCGTCGGTCATCTGGCCGATATCAATGCTTTGAATGGTTTCGGCTTTGAGCATGTGCGCGAGGGCATGTGCCGATTTTTGGGTGATGCCCATTGAGTAGGCGAAGTCGTTTCCTGAACCAATGGGGACGATTCCCATCACGGGGCGTTGTTCGGCAGGGACTTGCATCAGCCCATTCATCACTTCGTGTGCCGTGCCATCGCCGCCCATGGCGATGACGAGGTCATAACCTTCTTCAGCGGCCTGACGGGCGAGCTCGATGGCATGCGTCGGGTAGACCGTTCCACTCCAGGTCAATTCGCCTTTGAATTCCTGTGCGATCGGGCGCAGGTCATTGGCGGTTTTCCAGGCGCGTCCCATGTCGGCCATGGGGTTGAGGATGAGTTTTACTTTGCGGGGCATATCTGCCTCCCGTGATTGGATTTACCAATATAACCCCATCTTTATCTGTTTGGTTGCAGGAGGACGATTTTGTGAGTCGGTCGGTTTGGATCTTTTTATTCTGGTTTTTTGCGGGGCAGAGTGATGGGATCCAGCGGACCGGTAGTGATCTTCGCAATGGAATAGGAGCCGCGATGGTGTTTCTTGGCTTGGTACAGGGCGGCATCGGCGGCACGGAGCAAGTCACCTGCAGTTTTGGAGTGGGTGGGATAAATGGCAATGCCTGCTGTAATTCCGAGTTGAATGTTCTTCTTTTCAGCAAATGCGGGTTTGTACCCTCTGACGAGGTCAATGATCTTTTGTGTTACGCTTTCCGCCATATCTTGGTTGGCCTCACGGCTGACCAGGGTCAGTTCATCACCGCCGTACCGGGCAAGAAAATCAGTGGGGCGGATGTTCTCTGCAAGATAATTAAAGAGAGAGTACAGCAATTCATCGCCAACCACATGGCCGTAGGTGTCGTTCACAGCCTTGAAACCATCCAAGTCCATCATGACTACGGAGAATTCGCTGTTCATTCGCCTTGCAAAACGGATCTCCTCTTGAATACGTTCGTCCAACGCGCGGCGGTTGGGCAGGCCCGTAACACTATCCGTATTGGCTTGCGCGGCCACCTGCTGATGCAAACTGGCATTGGAGATGGCTACGGCGGCCAGGTCAGCCACCAGCCCGATCAGGCGTAACTCCGCCCGTGTAAAACCACCGACTGTGGAGCGTGAGAGGTTCATCACACCCACAATGGATTTGTTGTATTTAAGCGGGAGGCCGATGATGGAACCGCGCCAATTTTGGGAAACGTTGGTGTACAAAGGATGGTCGGTGATATCTTCCACAATGATCGGAACTCCACTCGCCACCACAGTTGCGGTTAACCCCTCTTTGCGTGGCATGGCCACTGGCATGTTTTTTAAGCCTTCAGCAGTGAGTGAAGAACCGAATTCCAGTTTTCCGTGTGAATACAAAAAGATGTGGGCCGCACGTGAATTTTTTACCAGCCTCATGGCTTCTGCGACCACCGTATCCAGCACGGTTTGCAGGTCAAGGCTTGAAGTCACATTCAGGCTGAGTTTTTTAAGAGACTCAAGCTCATCGATCTGCTGTTTTACAGCAGCCATTAATGCATGGCGGGAAATGATTTCCTGTGTGAAGGCGGTGGGGGATTCTTCCTGGTTTGGCAGTTTGGAAGGTGCCAGGTCTGCAACCTCTACAAGCACCCGTATCAACTTGAAGATGCCCTCTTTCTCCTCTTCCGGGATCGATTCATCCTGTTTGATGATCTCCCGTGCATGGTGAAAGATATTTTTCTGTTTTTCCGTTATTCCAGCCATAGTGAACACCTTTTTATCATGACGATGGGCGGGGGGCAACCGTCCTTTTGTACTGGAATTCGCAAGACAAACCTGCATGTATCCAGTTCATATTCAGAGAAGACCGTTTCTTTCATGGCTGGTATCCTCTAAAATGACCGCCAATATCCCGATTATATAGCCTTTTTTTCTCAGATTTGGATTGTGTTAGAATAACATCCATATTGTTTTTATGAGGACTCGCGTGTCAAACTCACCCAAGCCTGCTCAAGCAACACCACTTAATCCGCGCCGACGGGGAATCATCGTTGGCGCTTCTGATGGAATGGGCGCTGCTCTGGCCCGTAAACTTGCCAAAGAGGGATACACCCTCGCCCTGATCGCCCGCAGACAGGACAAACTTGCCAGCCTTTGTGCCGAAATCAATGCTGCGGAAGGCGAAGCCCGTGCACTTGCGTACGCCCATGACGTTTCCAACTACGACGAGGTTCCCAACCTTTTGCGAAAAATTACCGCCGAACTCGGCGGATTGGATCTGCTCGTATTCATGGCGGGTGTCAACTTTCCCCCTGGTTTGAACAGTTACAATTTCGAAGGTGACCGCAAGATGATCGAGGTCAACCTCATTGGTGCCATGGCCTGGCTCAGCCCGGTAGCCGAGATGTTCCAAAGCGCGAAAGCGGGACAGATCGTAGGAATCTCCTCAGTGGCTGGTGACCGTGGCCGTGTTGGCAACCCCGGTTACAACACCTCCAAAGCCGCATTGACCACCTACCTCGAAGCGCTTCGCAATCGCCTGACGCGCCACGGTGTGAATGTATTAACCGTCAAGCCGGGCTTTGTCAAAACCGAAATGCTCAAGGCCGCACAGGGGGGCACTCCCTTTGCGATCTCTCCTGAACAAGCTGCTGAAGATATTTACAAAGCCATGCGCAAGCGGAAGCAATTGATCTACACCGCATCCATCTGGCGCTGGATCATGCTTGCCATTCAACATGTGCCATCGGTGATCTTCCGCCGCCTGTCCTTTTAGCCGACCCCAAAGGGCCCTTCACTTTGAGGGTGTATTCAAAGAAAATATGAACAATACTTTTACCCAACTCGAAAACTTTGGGCATTCGCTCAAAGCTCCCTCCTATCTCATCAAACCTCAAAAATCCGAAGAAATTTACGAAGCCTTCCGTTCTGCAAAACAGATGGGCCTTACGGTTGCAGCACGCGGCGGTGGTCGCAGCTACAATGACGCTGCTTTAAATGGCGGTGGAATTGTGCTGGATACTTCCGGTATGAATCAGATTCTGGAATGGAACCCTGCCACAGGTCAGGTGCGGTGCGAGCCTGGGGTTACGCTCAAACAATTATGGCAGAAGGTTCTGCCTGATGGCTGGTGGCCGCCTGTGGTCTCTGGCACCATGTTCACCACTTTGGGCGGCTGTCTTTCGGCCAATATCCACGGCAAGAATAATTTTAGAATGGGTACGATCGGTGAACACGTCTTGGAATTTACCGCCGTGCTTCCCACCGGCGCAGAAGTAACCTGCTCCCCAAACAAAAATGGCGACCTGTTCCATTCGATGATCAGCGGGCTGGGTATGTTGGGTATTTTTACTTCGGTCACAATGCAAATGAAGAAGATGCATTCAGGCCTGCTCGAAGTTCACGCCTGGCCTTCACACACACTTAAGGATCATCTGGCCTCGCTTGAAGATGGCGCCCCGAATTACGATTACATTGTCGGCTGGCTTGATACGATCAACACCATCGGGCATGGTCAGATCCATGCTGCAAATTACCTGCACGAAGGCGAAGATCCTGAAGCGCAAAAGACCATGCAGCTTTCTTATCAACACCTGCCAGATCGTTTGTTTGGCGTGATGCCGAAATCCATGCTGCATTATTTCATGACCCCGTTTGCAAATAATCTTGGCTGGGGTCTGGTTAACACCGCCAAATATATTTCCAGCCTGCGCAAACATACCTTCCGTCAAAGCCACGCCGCCTTTCACTTCCTTTTGGATTATGTCCCGCTCTGGGAACTTTCCTATGGCAAAGGCGGACTCATCCAATATCAATCATTCCTGCCGAAGGAAACCGCGCATCAAGCATGGACCGAGATGCTGGCCCTCGCCAAAAAGCGTGGACTCCCCTCCTACCTCGGTGTCACCAAGCGGCACCGCCCCGATAAATTCCTGCTCACCCATGCTGTGGACGGATTCTCCCTGGCCCTCGATTTCAAAGTGACGAATCGGACTCGCGTAAGGCTGAGTGCCATGCTGCAGGATTTCGACAAGATCGTGCTAAATGCGGGTGGTCGGTTCTATTTTGCCAAGAACAGCGAAACCAGTGCCGAAACTGCACGGGCCTTCTATGGCGAAGAGACCGTGGAAAAATTCAGGAAACTGAAAAAACGCTGCGACCCGAACGGCCTGCTCGAATCAGATTTATACCGCCGCATATTCAGTTAATTCCAAATTCGTTCAAAAACATTTTCAACTTTTTATTTATTGTTTTCATTCTTATATGTTCCCTTTTACCATCGAAGACCTGGGGCTGATCGAATATGAAAAAGCCTGGAAGTTGCAGGATGATTATGCGGCGGAAATTGCTGAGGGGAAACGCCCGCCCACGCTCTTGCTGCTTGAGCACCCTCACGTTTATACATTCGGCAGAAAGGGACATGCCGAAAATCTGCTTTGGAACGAAGAACAACTGAAACAAAAAGGCATCGCCACACATTGGGTGGATCGAGGCGGCGATGTGACTTATCATGGCCCCGGGCAGTTGGTGGGATATCCCCTGTTATCACTCGGAAAATTAAATAATGAAAATAAACTGCCTGAAGCAGATTATGTCGGCTACGTCCGCAAGTTGGAGGAGACTCTCATTACGGCGTTGATGCATTTTGGCATTGTATCAGGCCAACGGTCAGGGTTGACCGGGGTTTGGATCCAATCTGATGTGCATTCGCGCTGCCCGCGCTGTTCGCCGGAAGATCGCAAAAAGCCTGCAAAGATCGCCGCCATCGGCGTCAAAGTGGATGCACGCGGGATCACCCGTCACGGTTTTGCGTTGAATGTGGAGCCCGATATGGAGTATTGGAATGGCATCATCGCCTGCGGCTTGAATGAGCCTGTTGTCTCGCTGGCTGACCTGCTTGACCCCGCGCCTTCGATGCAACAGGTGAAAGCCGAAGTGACCCGCGCATTTCGTGAAGTGTTTGCTTTGTAGAACGAAAGAGAAAAGAGGCGTCTTGAATTCAAAACAATTTTCACGCAGAGATTTTCTCAAATTGGGCGGCTCACTTGCAACAGCTTCCCTGCTTGCCGCCTGCCAACCCGGGGAAGAAACCTCCACTGCTCCACTCTCTCCCACCACCAGCGCAAATGATATTTCCATCCCTGAGCCTGCGGTTTCATTGCCGCCTGTTTCGCTGGCGATCCTTGCGCTTGGGCGCATGACCTTCGGGATTCGCCCTGGGGATATCGAAGCCTTCAACGCGCTTGGCAGCACGGACGATGAGCGTCTGCGGGCGTTTGTGCAACAGCAACTGAATCCCGATTCGCTCGACGACAGCGATTTTGAATCCCGTTACAGTGCGGCGGGCTTTCAGGCATTGCACAAATCACACGAACAACTTTACTCCGACCATATTGCCAACAACGCCTACGATGCCAATGATGATGCCTATTGGGAGTGGTACAGTCTGCCTGCCTATGAACTTGTGGATGCAACCCTGCTCCGTGCTGTGTTCAGCAAAAAACAACTTGTTGAATTGCTGGCCGATTTCTGGCACAACCATTTCAACATTTTCTTCTGGCAGGATGATGGCGTGCCATTGCTGGTTTCATACAACCGCGATGTGCTGCGAAGACACATGCTTGGCAATTTCCGTCAGATGCTCGAAGCGGTGGCATCCCATCCCTCCATGTTGTATTACCTGAATCAAAACAACAGCAGTGATGCTGGCCCAAACGAAAATTTTGCCCGTGAACTTTTTGAACTGCACACCCTCGGCGCAGAAAATTATCTCGGTGTGCGCGACCCGAATACGGTAGAAAAAGATGCGAACGGAATCGCTATCGGCTATGTGGATAACGATGTGTACGAAGCGGCGCGCTGCCTCACGGGCTGGCGCATTGATGATGACCTCGGCGAATGGGAGGAGGGTGTTGGCATCACAGGCAATTTCATCTATTACAAACCCTGGCACGACCGTTTCAACAAACTGGTGCTTGGAAAATATATCCCTGCCGATCAACCCGATATGCAGGATGGAAAAGATGTGCTGGACTTGCTCGCGGCGCATCCGGGCACTGCCCGCCACATTGCGCGGAAATTATGCCGCCGCTTCATCGCCGACCTGCCGCCTGATTCTGTTGTAGAGAAAGTGGCCGCCGCCTTTACAGAATTCCGCGACGCGCCCGACCAGTTGAAGCGTGTGATGGAAGTGTTGCTCCTCTCTGATGAATTCAAGCAGAGTTGGGGACAGAAGATCAAGCGCCCGCTGGAGGCTTGTATTTCGACCCTGCGGTCGTTGAATTCCGATTTCACCCGTGTTCCCGGCGGCGTGCCGTGGATGCTGAGCCTGATGGGTCAGCCGCTCTTCGAACGCCGTTCACCCGATGGTTACCCCGATGTGAAGGAGGCGTGGGCAAATTCCATGTCCCTTTTGTATCGCTGGAATTTCGCTGTGGGGGTGGCTGAAAACTGGCTCAATGACGATGACAAGGGGCTGACCCTGCACACAGATTTGTTGAACCAGACCCCGGCGGAGATCCGAACCGCCGAGTCGCTGGCTGATTTTTGGATTCAACGCATCCTCGGTCGTCCGCTTTCCTCCGATGCCGATAGAAACTCAGTCATCGCTGTGATGGCACAGGAATACGGGACGCAGGAACCGTTGCCCGAAGACCATGTGGCGTATGTGCTGCCTGCAATGGTGGAAGTGATTTTGATGAGCCCCGATTTTCAGTGGAAGTGAGAAACCATGCCCGCACCTAGAATCTCCCGCAGACAGTTTTTACAAGGTTGTTCCGCTGCCATTGCCTCGATGGCAGGCGCGCGTTTGACGAACCTCGCCTTTGCAAAACAGGATAATCCGTCGGATACGCTGGTGGTTGTGTTTTTGCGCGGCGGTTGGGATGCGCTCAATGTGGTGCCGCCATTGCAAGGCGATGACCGCGGCTTTTACGAAAAAGCCCGCCCCGATATCAAGATCTCAAATTTGCTTTCGCTCAACGACCAGTTCGGTTTGCACCCTGCACTTGCCCCGCTGCATGAGTTGTATCAGGCTGGCAAAATGGGTGTGGTTCATGCCGTTGGGCTGAACCACGATACGCGCAGTCACTTCGATGCGCAGGAATACATCGAGTTGGGAACGCCGGGCTCGAAGAACACCACCTCAGGTTGGATCACGCGCCACTTGCAGGAGACAGGGGTTTCCTCCATTTTGCCTGTGGTTTCCACAACCGGGCAGCCCACTTCGCTGTTGAATTTTGTCCCGACCGTCAACGTGAGCACGCCTGAAGATTTTTCTCAATGGGGCAATGACTTGATCGGTTCACAGCAAACCGCCCTGCGGCAGATGTATCAGGGCGAAACGCTTTTGCACCGTGCAGGCTTGCGCACGCTTGATGCGCTCGACATTGTCAGCCCGTTGGTCAGCCAGGAATACCAACCCGCGAACGGCGCATTCTACAACGACGATGAATTCGGTCAGCAATTGAAAACGATCGCCCGCATGATCAAACTTGATGCAGGGATGCGTGTGGCAGCCGTGGATTTTGGCGGCTGGGACACCCACGAATACGAAACCGATGGAAACGGCGGCTACATCGGCGATCTGCTTGGGCAGTTGGCTTCGGGGCTTTCCAATTTTTATCTCGACCTTGATTCAGGTTACACCGATAAACTTTCTGTGGTGGTCATCAGCGAGTTTGGGCGGCGGCTTGTGCAAAACGAATCCTATGGCACCGATCACGGTCACGGCTCGGTAATGCTGGCGCTTGGCGGAAACGTCAACGGCGGGCGGGTGTATGGTCAGTGGCCCGGGTTGAATAACGATCAACTGTACGACCATGCCGATCTTGCGATCACCACCGATTACCGTCAGGTTTTGAGTGAGTTGCTATCTACACGTTTGGGGAATTCAAATCTCGAAGCGGTCTTCCCGGGGTTTTCTCCAAGTGACAACCCGCTGGGAATATTTCGATAGTTTAAGCAAAGAGACATGATTCCACCGAGAATTTTGAATGGACCTCTTGCAAAAAGATTAACCACTGAGCCACGGAGTCACAGAGGAAACAAATAAGAACTCCGTCCGCAGGAGGCTCCGCACTGCTTCAATGTCTCCGTGGTTCAAAATGACATTTTAAAAATATTTCTTGCAACTTAGGCAAAATATTACGAGATATAAAAAAAGCCGACCCTGTAAAATGGATCGGCTTTTTTGTGTAAATTCGCGGCCAAAGAATTGAAAGATTAATTTCGGGGTGTTTTAGGTCTGTTTTTTTTACTTGCTAATGTCGTTTACATAATCCACTGCGCCTGAACAAGCCCCTGCAAGGAACGGCGATACATTTTCCCAGGTAAGCGGCAGGCTTGAGCCAAGGGTGTAAGTAAGCGCTTCTGCCAGACAGCCCCCGCCTGCATTGTAGTTGACCAACGTAAACTTCCATAGGTCTTCATAAGAGGCCACTTCACCGGCATTCTGGCCTGTGTAATTTTTGATGACTTGTCCCGTCTGCTCGCAGTTGGCGATCATCGAATGAGCGAAGACGCCCACCGAATAATTTGCCTGTGGCAGGTCAATGCGCAATGGACAATTCTCGCAGGTCGCGTTCACACTGCCAACCAGTGCGCGGCGTAATTCCGCCCGTTCCTCTTCCTTGATGTTGACATAACCATTGCCGCAGGTTTCTTCTGATAAAACGAAGGGACAAAATTGCTCGAAGAAGGAACTATTCCAGAACAGGGTGGTATCTGCGCCATTTTCTGTCAATTGACCAAGACCCGTATCATCCATACCCTGAAAACTGCCCGGCCAAAACTGGCTTTCTCTTGCGAAAAGATTTTTCAGCAATCGCGCAGGGACAGCTGTTTGCTGCGCCGTAGTGAGGATCAACTCATCGAACTGGTTCTGCCATTGTGTCACTGCAGGGCGGGCTGCTTCCAACCCGCATTGGTTGACTCCACCTTCGGGCGTGAGACCACCATCTGCACAGGAACTGGCATCCACAACCCCCTGACGAATCAGGTTGGCGGCAAGATAGGTGTAGGGAATATCACTGCTGAGTTCTTCGCTATATTTGGGTGTGGTTAACCAGGTGGGCGGTCCGCCAACGGGTGGGAAGACCCCCCAGGCTCCGGAGCAGGTTGCCACTGCTTCACCTGTCCATTGTGTGGAAAGCACATCGGCATACCAATACAATTGATCAGGGTCACCCTCATCCACTTTTTGGACTCGGATCTGGGCACTGTAAATGAGGCTGCTATCTCCATAACTGGAAAAGGCCCAAAATTCGATTTTCGCTCCATCCTCATCTGTAGAGGGGATTTCGAATTTACATACGTTTGTCCCCTCGCATTTGAAAGGCGCCCCATCGTATGTCCCTTCTACGCGGATGATGGTTTCGCCGGGCAGGGGTTCCTGACCCGTAAAGACCAACGTGGGTGCCACTTCGCAAAAATTCGTCGATGTACTTAATACAGTTTCACAGCCTTCCAACGAGACCCAAACCGTGGCAGGTTCAAGTTCTGCAGGAACTTCTTTTTCTGCAGGGTAATTCTTTACCGGGGAAATATAGAAGCCGGTGCAGGATCTTTTATTGGTCGCCATGCATGGCTTCTGCACAATCCACTTTTCGTAGATGGTTTCACCGCAGTCCCGGTACACCTCGCCTGGCAGGGGCATCCCTTCATGGTCGGTGATCAGTGAACAGAGGGGAACTTGATCTTTCCAGGTTGCCAAATACCATTCGTAGGCAGTGTATTGGACGGTAATATAGGTATAGCGGTCAGGGCCGGGCGGGGGATTATTGGCAGAAACAGGCTGGAAGCCATTGCCGAGTGCTTCGGAAATATCGCGCGTAAAAACCGCGCCTGAACAGGCAACGGTCAAGGCAAGGAAAATGAGCATCCAGCGGCGCGTCATATTCATCAAAAAACAGAGTCCGCCTATATTATAAGCGGACTCTGTCATTCCTGGCTGTTACTTTTTCGTTGCTTTTGGCTTTTCTTCTTGCATGGATTCGAGGGTTTCGATATCCCGCAGAATGTTGTTATTGCGGATATACAGGCTGGCGACGTAGATTCCCATGGTGATGAAGGAGATCACGTAGCCTGCGATCATATAGCTGGAAGTATCGGGTGTGGATTCCATTGTGGTTTCTCCGTTTACATTGAAACTTTGAGCTTGAGTTGTTCGACCTTTTCTTCCATGCTTCCAAGGCGAAGGCGGTGCCAGATAAGGTCAATAAAGATGACGGTAAAGGCAAACAGGGCAAAGAAGAAGGCCACACGCATATCGGGGGTCATGCTCATTTTTTCCTGATTTGCATTGGCAGCGCCGATGACAACAGGGTGGATGGAGCGGAACAGGCGAATGACCATGAAGGTGACCGGGGCACTGATTCCGCCCAACAGGGTGTATACCGCGCCGAAACGTGCGCGTTTTTCAGGATCGTCAATGCCCTGACGGAGCATAAAGTAGGCTACATAAATCAGCTCAGTGACGGCGGCAGTGGTCAGACGCGGATCCCAAGTCCACCAGGTGTTCCAGGCGGGGCGGGCCCAAATGGAACCAAGAACAATTGTCAGGAAGAAGAAGACCGTGCTCACTTCCACAGCGGCCACTTCGAAACGGTCCCATTTCAGATCTTTGGTGATGAGGTAGATGATGCCTGATCCTGCTGCGATAATGAAGCCCAGCAGACCGACCCAGGCTGTGCCAATGTGGAAATAGAAGACACGTTGTACGTCTCCCATCACCAGTTCAGTGGGGGCGAAGAAAAGCGCAAGATAGGTGGATATTGCCAGCACAATAATGGATGCAATATCGAGTACTTTGAGAGCAGTTGGTTTTGGTTGCATATGAACTCCTTGCTAAAATTTGCGATTTACGAATGCCAATCCATGGTTGGCTCGCTGAATCTCTGATTTGCTGTCTCGTTCACTCTTCTACAACGAAATCGAACACCATGAACGCCACCGCGATGAAGACGATGTCATATACGATCAGAATGTTCAGCGGAACGAGGATCTCTGCAAACTCGGCTCCGGCCAGCATTCCACCGCTCGCTTTCACCGCTGCCAGCAGCACCGGTACAGCGATGGGGAATAACAGGATGGGTAGAAGCACATCACGGGTGCGGGTTTGTACCGCCATGGCTGAAAGCAGGGTGCCGACCGCCGTGTACCCAATGGAGCCCAGCAGGATCACGCCGAGCAGGTCCAGTTGAAAGAGGTTGATGTTGTACAGCATGCTGTACACAGGCAGCACGATGGCTTCGACGATCAACATGAAGGCGAGGTTGCTGATGGCCTTGCCAAAATAAATGGCGGAGCGGTCTACCGGGGCGAGCAACAGGCCATCAATACAGCCGCGATCTTTTTCCACAGCCATGGAACGGTTAAGGCCAAGCGTGCCTGCAAAAGCGAATGTGGTCCACAGCACACCGGCGGTGACGGATTGCCGTACTTTGACATCCAACTCCAGGGCAAAGTTGAAAATAAGGATGACCAGAAGCGAAAAGACCAGCATGGCGGAGAGCAACTCACGCGAGCGGAATTCTGCGGCAAGGTCTTTTTGTACGATGGCCAGCGTGGCTTTGAGGAGGGATGGGGATGAACGTTTCATCATGATTCCAGTGATTGTTTGTAAAAAGCCAGCAGGTTGGTGGATTTGAGGTCTTCCCGTTTGGCTGAGGTGGCGATCACTCCACGCGAAAGGATATCGAAGCGGGTGGCCAGTTCTTCGGCGCGGGCGAGATCGTGTGAGGTCATCACCACTGTGCGGCCTTTCGCAGCGACCGAACGCAGTACCTCATCGAGCATTTCAGAGGCATCCTGATCGAGGCCGGTGTAGGGTTCGTCGAACAGCATCACTTCAGGGTCATGCAGGACCGCGCGTCCAATGGCGAGCCGTTGCTGCATGCCGCGTGAGAAGGCACCGACAAGGTCTCTGCGGCGCGGCTCAAGCCCCACCATGCCCAACACTTCGGTGATGCGGGCTTCCTGATCTTCAATGCCGTACATCCGCGCGTAAAACCTCAGGTTTTCTTCTGCGGTGAGGTCTGGGTAGAGCAGCGGCAAATGTGAGACCACACCCAGGCGCGCACGCACTTGAGCGGCCTCATGCGGAAGTTTGTAGCCTGCCACTCTCACTTCACCCAGCGAAGGGCGGGAAAGTGAGGCGAGGATTCTCAAAAAGGTGGTTTTGCCGGCACCATTGGGGCCAAGCAATGCCACAAATTCGCCAGGCTGCACTTGAAAATCGAGTCCGCGCAGAATGACTTTTAGCCCAAAGCGTTTGACGAGTTTTTTTACTTCGATCATGTGAGTAGGGTTTGAAGGTGGCAGGTTGAAAGTTGCAGGTGGAATTTGATGCCTTCCACTTGCAACTTTCAACCGTTTCATTTTTTTATTTTTGTTTCTTCAATGCGCTTTTCAATTCAGCGCGTCGTTTTTGGTAGGCTTCATCCGAGATCTTGCCTTCGCGATGCAGGTCGTCGAGGGCGATGATGGCGTCCATGGTGGATTCGGTGTCTTCGAATTCGCCATCTTCATCGTCAAGATCCTCTTCCTTCTTGCGGTCACGAATGTACAGCCACCCGCCTGCAATGATGAGGACAAGACCGAATGCGCCGATTCCGATCAACAGGGTTTGGTTTTGGGTGAGGTCGGCAGTTTCAGATGTAGCGGAGGGTTCTCCACTGACAGTGAATTCGATGCTTTCACCCTTCTTGAGCCCCGTTGCAGAATAGACCTGGAAACTCATGGTCTCCATGTTTTGCAAGCCAGCATCGCTGAGGGTTGCGCCTTCGGCTTCCATGCCTTGCGGCAGGTAGAGGGAAATGCTCTCGATATCCAACACGGCAGATTGTGAAATGGCGACTTCCCTGGCCTTGGGCACAGAGGCAAATGCGATCAGGCCGTAGGGTAGCTCGCTGGGGGGCATGGCAAAACCGCCATCAGTGGGTACAAAAGCGGCGGAATTTTGCATGGCTTCATAGCCAAGGGCTTTGGCATCTTTGGGGAAGGCGATGAATGGCACGACCTGATCGGCGCCCATGTTGACGAGGATGGTCTTGTTGCCAGTGTTGGTGAACGAATAAACCGTGAAGATCTGTACGTCTTCGGTGTTGGCAAAATCAAAGTACATCTGCGCTTCGTTGATCTTCAATGTGGAAAGATCTTCCGTGGTTGCATACACGGTGAGCGGCGGCAGAACCAAACTGGTCATTCCAGCTTCCACAATGGCGAAATCGGTTTGATAGCTGATGCCTTCAAGCTCCAACTCGGCTACGAAGATGCGGCTTTCTGGAATTTCCATATTTTCGAATTGATAGGACCCATCGGCGTTGATGGTGACCTCGGTTGAATCCACTTCCTCTGGCCCGGCGCTGGGGTCGCCGCCGTGCTCGAAGGCGCGCAATTTCACCGTGAGGTTGGATGGCAACGCTGCCCCGGTTTGGTTATCAACGGTGCCGCTGATATTCCCAAACGTGGTGAGGAATGAATTATCCGCTTCTGGCGTGGTTTGGGCCTGCTCGGTGCCATTGGGCGTTTCCACAGCGGACGGAGTCCCTGCTTCGGCGCTGAGAGGCGTTTCGGAGGCGGGAACAGGTGTCGGTTGAGCGGGAGGCGGGGCGAAGATCACAGTGCGCAGGTAGGCTGCAACGGCAAGGGCTTCGTCGTCGCTGAAATCTTTTCCAAAGGCGGGGATTTCGCCCGATCCATTTTTGATGATCTGCACAATTTCGTCTTCAGAAAGTGCCGACATCGTCTTGAGGTCGCTGAAATATTTTTCGCAATCGGCACAGTTCTCTTCGAAGAGGGTCTGGCCGAGATCGCCCTGCTCGGGCAGAATGTGAAGCGTGAACGCGTAGTAGACCACGTTCCAGCGTTCCTGATCGCTCAGGCTGGAGAAGGGCGGCATGAAGCGTTCGAGGTTGCCTTGTGTAACCTGGGTGTACCAGTCGGAGGGTTTAGCTTTTGTAGCTGTGGCGGGCAGGCCGATGGCGGCTACTGTAACGGGCAATTCCTTGCCTTGCGGGCCGTCGCCCAAACCTGCATTCCCGTGACACGGTGCGCATTTTTCCATGTAGATGACCGCGCCGTTGTGAATATCAGGATTGCTGGCAGGGTATAGCGGACCCAGGGTGGGCATGGGGGTGGGGGAGGCATAACCGGGCGGCGGGGTGACATCGGCTGCGAGTGTGAAGTTACAGGCGGTCAGTAAGATCGCGATTGCAGTAATAAAAACGATATGACGTAGTTTCATTAAGTTCCTCGATGGGTTGGTGATTGCTTGCCGATCACCAGTTATTTCAAAGCTTTGCCGCAGGAAGGGCAGAATTTATCTGCGGATAAAACGGGTTTGCCGCATTTCGGGCAAAAGCCAGCCGATTTGCTTTTGTGGCTTTTTCGGCGTTCAGCGATCATGGCTTCGATATCGTCGTCGCTATCCAAAACGGCGGATACTGCGGCAGAATCGGCGCGGCCTGCAGCCGTGGCTTTTTCGATGCGTGCTTCGGCGTTAAGTGCAGAGGAGGAGACAGGTGCCAGTTCATCGAGTTTGCGGAGAATGTCTGCGCCTTTTTGCAGGAGTGCTGCACGTTGTTCGGGGTATTCCCCTTCGGGGATCTTGCCGAGGTTGAAATCGAAATCGAGTTCCTGCAGTGAATTGATGACACGGTCACGTTCGGCTTTGAGCGAGGAGACCTGATGAGTCTCTCCGTTGCGAAGTCGGCGCGCACGGGCTGTGAATGGCGCATACAGATAGGCAAAGACCACCACGATGACAGCGAGTACCAGAAAGATTGAGCCTAGTTCCATGTGTCATTCCCCCTATTCGATGCCTTGAATGATGGACTTGATTTCATCTACTGAAGCAAAGGGGCCGATCTTGATGTGGCGCAAAACGCCTTCGCGGTCAATGATGTATGTTTCGGGTACGCCCATCTGGCGGTTGAGTATGCTTGAAATGGTGGATTGCAGGTCAGGCGCATTGGGGAAGGTGATGTTGAACTTGGTGAGGTATTCGTTGGCCCCGGCGGGAGTATCCACATAATCCACGCCGATGAAGACCACGTCATTGCTGTTTTTGTAGAATTGCCATGCCTCTTCCAACTCGGGCGCTTCCTGTTCGCAGGGTTTGCACCACGAAGCCCAAATGTTGATGAGGACGATCTTGCCTTGCAGGTCAGAGAGTTTCATCTGCGGCTGGCTGTCGTATTCGTAGCCTTCATAATACACAATGTCGAAATCGGGCACGGGCTTGCCGATCTCAGCCATGGGGTTGCGGGCACGGTTCAGGCCAAAGCCCACCAGCCCCAACAGGCCCACCAGAAAAGCCCAAATGACGACTTGCACCCAAACTGGTACGCCGCGCTTTGTGTTCGTTGTTTCTTCGGTCATAACATTCTCCATGATCCTTATCCCGGCAAGGCCGTAGATGAGAGGAATTTATTTTTGTTTCTTCAATTCTTCTTCGAGACGTGCCACATAATCATCTTTCACAGCCGACGAAGCGTCTCCTGCCTCGTCCATGCCTGTTGACTCAGCAACGGGCTTGGTCGTCCACTGTTTCATTGAGCGCAGCAGGATGACGGCACCCAGCAGGATGATGGCGGGCGGCAGCAAATAGATCAGCCAGTAGAACCCTTTTTTCGGGGGTTCAGCCAGTACACGAGCGCCATATTGTGCTTCGAAATACTTGAGGATTTCCTCTTCGGATTTGCCTTCCGAGAGCATCACACGGATCTGTTCACGCCAATCTTTGCAAGCTTCGGTCGGACAAACATCCAACGGGGTGCTTTCGCAAACAGGGCAATACAACTGGCGGGCAACCGCATTCACTTCATCATCGGTGGGCGGGGTGGTATCCTGCGCAAATGAAATGCCGGTAAACAGGGCCGCCATTAAAACTGCGAAGGTGAAAGAATAAAAAAGCTTTTTCATCGATGCTCCTGGAAATTTCAGGTTGATTTTTCTTGCAACCTGTAACTTGTAACCTGAAACCTAACTTGCGATCAATCTGCTGCGCTGGTTTGGCGGGCTGTGCGTGCCGCTCCGCTTCGCACGGGTTCTTCGGCAGGGTCACGGTCGGGCCAGGCGGCGAAAATAACGCCAAGCATGAAGACCAGGCTGCCGATCCACAACCAATTCACCAGCGGATTCACGAATATCTTGAAGGTGGCTCCCGTGTTGGAAACAGGCTGCCAATCCACCAGCAGGACGTATAAATCATCCTTAAGTGTGGAACGGTTGCCGGGGATGGTCATGTTTTGTTGTGAGTCGAAGTAATAGTCAATACGCGGGTTCAACTCGCCGATGTATTCACCATCTTTGTACACATCCACCACGGCGCGGGTGTAATTTACGCCTTCGCCACGGTCATCCCATGAAGCCAGTTCACGGTATTGCAGGGTGTATCCGGAAATGCTCAGTTGTTCATCTTTTGCAAGGGAACCCTGTGTTTCGGTCTGGAAGATCTCAATGCCAAGGATGCCAATGGCCATCAACATCATGCTGATGTGGATGATGTAACCACCATAGCGGCGGCGATTGCGGCCCATCAGCCTGGTGAGTGAAGTGAAGAAGTTTTCATTCTGTGCCCGCTGCCTGGCACGGGCGGCGCGCCAAAACTCCTGCAAAGTGACGAAGATGACAAACGCAATGAGGAAGAAACCCACCAGTGCGATGACATTTTGTGTGTAAGTGGCAAGCAGGATGCCCGTCACCACCACGGCAGCGACCGCAGATTTCCACATCGCCTTGCCAAGGGTGGTCACCGTGGAATGTCCCCAGGCAGAAAGCGGAGCAACGCCCATCAGGAACATCAAAGCGGCGAAGAGCGGGGCGGTGGCACGTTCATAGAATGGAGGGCCAACGGTCACTTTCTGACCTGTAAACAGTTCGGAGATCAACGGGAAGATCACACCCCAAAAACAGACCACCAACACGCTCATGAACAACAAGTTATTGAGCAGGAACAAAGCTTCGCGTGAAAGCATTGACTTCATCTCTGTTTCACTGCGTAATTCAGGCCAGCGCCAGATCACCAGCGCGATCGATACGATCAACGAGATGGAAACAAACCCCATAAACAACGGGCCAATGGGGCTGTTGGCAAAGGCATGGACCGAGGAAAGTACGCCAGAGCGTGTGAGGAAGGTGCCAAACACCACCAAGGCATAAGTGAGAATGATGAGAATCATATTCCAGTGCTTGAGCAGGCCGCGTTTTTCCTGGATCATCACAGAATGCAGGAAGGCGGTACCCGTCAACCACGGCATGAAGGCTGCGATCTCAACTGGGTCCCAACCCCAGTAGCCGCCCCAGCCCAAAACGTCGTAAGCCCAGCGTCCGCCGAGTACGAGGCCAAAGGACAGGAAGAGCCAGGCCCACAAAGACCAGCGGCGGGTGAGGCGAATCCAACGGTCATCGGTGCGGCCGGTGATGAGGGCGGCCATGGCAAAGGCGTAGGGGATGACGAATGATACGAAACCAAGATACAGCATGGGCGGATGAATGACCATGCCCGGGTGGCGAAGAAGCGGGTTCAGGCCGTTTCCATCGTCAGCGGTGAAGAGCGTCGCATTTAGCGGGGCAAAGAGGTGCGGCTCCACATTTCCACCGACCAGCCAGAAACGGGTGAATGGATTCTCATAGAAGGCCACCATCCCAACGAAAAAGACCAGCGTGGTGGAGCAGATCACGATCACCCACGGCAGAAATTCGATATCACGTTCCCACTTGCGGATGGTGACCGCAGAAGCGAACGCTGAAAGCAGCCACGACCAGAAGAGGAGCGAACCGGCCTGTCCGCCCCACCAGGCTGTAACCTTGAGGTAGGTTGGCATACTGCGGCTGGTCACTTCATAAACGAAGGAGACTTCGAAGTGATTATTGACCAGCAAATAGACCAGCACAGCGGCTGAAATGGAGAGCAGGGGAAAGGTGAGCAGCATGGCGCGCCTTGCACTTTCCACCATGGCGGTGGATTTGTTGGAAACGCCATATACCGCCGCAAAAATACTATAAATTGCGACGAGGAAACTTACCAATAAAACGCCATATCCGAATTCTACGAACATAAGGTTTCCTTTGTTTTTTGTGTGCAGTGAAAGTTTGTGTTAGAAACAAAACCTGACAGGCATCCACCCGTCAGGTTGTTCTTTTAGTTCGTTGCGGCCTGTTCTGGAACCGCTTCCTCATATTTGGTGGGGCATTTGAGGAGCAATTCGTCTGCATAGAAGATGCCGTCATCTCCGAGCGTACCAGTCATAATGGCTTGTGCTTCACCGCGGAGCAGGTCAGGTTTGGGGCCAACATAAACCACTGTGATGCGCTGCCGGCTTGGGTCATTGACCGCATCCTTCAAAACGACAGCCAGCCCGCCCTGCGCTTCGATTTCGGCGTTGTCACCGGAAACGTGCGCCACCTCAAAGGTGAGGGTGAGCGTATCCGCATCGTATTGGATCGTATCCCCGAGCACTGCGCCTGAAAGGCGGAGGCTCTTGCCAATGGCGGTATCGCCTTCTGCGTGGATTTCGTCCACGGTCATGAAGTATTCGGCGCTCGCCTGGGTGGATGAGAAGATCAGATATACCACTGCCGCAAGTATGAGCAAGCCCCCGAGAATGAATTTGTTTTTTTGCATGGATTCCTCCGAACGAATCGCTTTTTCGGTAAAGACCGATCAGGCTTTTTTGAGTTGAATAATTATGAATATCACAATCTACATCCATTTTACATGATGACATTAAACGACCCTTAGTTTTGAGGGCTGATGGATGTCATGAATCTTTCCCGAATTTGTCTTATTTGGATGTGATATTTTGTTTTGCCTTGATGATTGACCTTTGACCAGGGTACCCTCGCAGGGCAAAAGCGGTTAATGTTATATTTTGGGCAGACATTGAAAGAAGAAAATTGCCCCAAACCAAGGAGTTGGAAAGATGCACTTAAGAAAAATTCTGTCGGTTTTATTGCTGCTGGCTGTCGTACCGGTGCAGTCTGTTTTTGCAGCGGCAGGTGCCGAGGTTCAGGATGATGCGGTTGTTTTTGATTTTCCGAATACCGCCACATTTTCAGCCACACTCAAATCGGCCGCCGCCATCACAGCGGTCACATTGGAATACGGAAATGAACAGCAAACCTGTGGTGAAGTGATCGCGAAGGCGTTTCCACAGTTTGACCCATCCACCACGGTGCAAGTGGAGTGGACCTGGGATATGCGTCAGAGCGGTTCGCTGCCGCCTGGTTCCACGATCTGGTGGCGCTGGCGATACACAGATGAATCTGGCGCCGAATTTGTCAGTGACCAAAAGACCGCCATCTGGCTCGATGACGTTCATAACTGGCAGACCCTTTCCAGTGACGAACTGCGCGTACACTGGTATGACAACGACAAAGCCTTTGCCCAAACCATGCTTGATGCAGGTACGGAAGGCCTGCGCCGCAACAGGGAGCAGGCAGGCCTGTCCATTGAAGATGTGGTGGATATTTATGTCTACCCCAACTACGATGACATGCGTGATGCCATTCTCTACGAACCATCATGGACTGGCGGCATGGCGTTCTCAGATCACAACATCGTCATCATGGGAATCTCCGCTTCTGATTCAAATTGGGATAAGAACACAGTGATCCATGAACTGACGCATGTGCTCGTCGGTCATTTCACTTTCTCTTGCATTGGAACAGTGCCCACATGGTTGAACGAAGGTCTGGCCATGTTCAGCGAAGGCGAGCTGGATTCTTACATGCAATCGCAGTTGGATGACGCCATCAAAAATGACACCCTGCTCACCATCCGTTCGTTGAACGGCGGCTTCTCAGAACTTCCCGACAAGGCAAACCTTTCTTACAGTCAGTCGCATAGCATCGTCGAATTTCTTATCAGCACCTATGGGCAGGACAAGATGACCGAGATCCTGGCGGCCTTGCGCGATGCCAAGCCGATTGACGATGCGCTCATCGAAGTGTACGGATTCGACACTGATGGATTGGAAGACGCCTGGAGAGAAGCGATCGGGGCTGCGCCTCGAACTGTTTCTGCCCAACCAACAGCACAGCCAACCCCAACCTTTGTCCCCACTTATGTGCCCGTTTCAGGAGCGCCTCTGGCGGTTACGCCCACACCCTATTCTGTTCCCACCTCTTCTTTCGTCAATACTACTCCACCCATAGCCAAAGGCCCGCCCATTGCATTGACCATTGCCCTGATTTGCATGTGCGGTGTGATTCTGCTCATCTTGGGTGTAATGGTTATCGGCATCCTTGCTCGTTCTCAAAATCAAAAGGCAGGTAAAAATGGCTAATCCATTTTCACTCAAATTCAGGCGTGGTTCATTTGCGATTCGCAGCCTCTTGCTGGTTCTCGTCTGCTCTCTGATCCTCTCCGCCAGCGCAAGGGATGTGTTCGCATTTCAAGTGGATATTCCCTTCGATCAAGCCCTGGTGTACAGCGGCGGCGAATCAACCAACCTGCGCGATTACGACCCCGCCACCACATACAGCTCAGGCGATAAACTCGTCTTCAGTGGATTGGTTTCTTTTGACCCGCATCTCAACCTCACACCTGACCTCGCCGAAACATGGGATGTCAGCGACGATGGCACGGTATACACATTTCACATTCGCGCAAACGCCAAATTCCACAGCGGACGTTTCGTCACTGCCCAGGATTTCATCTATTCCTGGGAACGGGCTGTCAGCCCTGAACTGGCTTCAGACACGGCATTGACCTATCTTGGCGATATTGTCGGCGTGCGTGAAATGAACACAGGTCAGGCAGAGCATATCAGCGGGTTGGCCGCCATTGATGAACGCACACTGCAAGTGACCATTGATGCGCCCAAGCCATATTTCCTTTTGAAACTTACCTACCCCACTGCCTTTGTTGTGGACCAGGCCAATGTGGAAAGCGGCGAAGAATGGGTGCGCGACCCGAACGGCACAGGCCCGTTCCGCCTTGCTGAATGGGTGTCCAACGAATACAAAGTGTATGCGGCGAATGAAGATTTTTACCTTGGCATGCCGTCCATTCCCTATGTGATCGTCAAATTGTATGCAGGCGACGATGTGCGTCTCTTTGAAACAGGTGATGTGGATGTGGCAGGTGTGGGCCTCTACAGCGTGGACCGTATGCTCGATCCTGAAGAACCGCTCCACAATCAACTGGTGACGGGTGTCAATCTTTGCACAGGCTATGTGGTCTTTGACACGACACAGCCGCCTTTTGACGATGTCAATGTGCGCAAGGCATTTTCAATGGCATTCGACCGCCAGCGTTATATTGATGTCGTTTTGCGCGGACGGGCTTTGCCCGCCTTCGGCCCTTTCCCGCCTGGACTGCCTGGATTCAATTATCAATTGAAAGGCCTGCCCTATGACCCCCAGCAGGCACGTGAATTACTCAAACAATCCAAATACGGCGGCCCGGAAGGTTTGCCTCCCATTGTGTATACCAACGGCGGCATTGGCAGCTACATCAGTTCCAGCGTGGCCGCCACAGTGGAAATGTGGGAGCAAAACCTTGGTGTGAATCTCACCGTGGAGAATATCGAATACAACTTTTACAACCAGCAGATCTATTCCGGGAATCATGGTCAGATCTTTGGCGGCGGGTGGTGCGCTGATTATCCCGACCCCGAAAATTTTGCCGATGTTTTATTCCACAGCGGGTCGAAGCAAAATAACAGCGGCTATTCAAACCCCGCGTTGGATGCCCTGCTCGAACAGGCACGCATCGAACAGGATGTGACCAAACGCATCGCCATGTACCAGCAAGCCGAGCAAATGATCGTGGATGATGCCCCCGTGTTGTTCACCACCCATTCGCTTTCCTATGAGTTGGTGCAGCCATACGTAAAGGGCTATGTGTTTACGCCCATTGCCGTTCCGCTTGAAAGATATTTATGGATTGATGGGAAGTAATTTTGCTTCTTTCCTCTTTCTTTGCATGACGAAAGAAGAAAGAGGAAAGAAAGTTCATCTACCTTGCCTCGATAAAAAAATCCACCGCGTCAATCGTGGACCTGAGGCTGGATACGGCGAAATTGAATTTTAGACTCCCCCCAGCCTGAATCGCTTCGCCTTCCCAGCGGGAGATTCCCACCACCTGACCCAACTGATCGTACGCAACAGCCGCCACCCAAACCTGTGTGGCGGCTGTTGATTCCGCGGGCAAAAGGATCTCTCCGCTGAGTTGCGCACTGCGGCCATCCCAGTCAATTTGGGCGATGGCGTTGTTCAAGGTCGCTTTGAGATAGCGCGGCGGATTTGCGCTCAATTGAATGGCGCTCAACACCTGCACCTGCGGATTTGCCCCCAAGGCAGCAGGTGTATTTGGAAAAAAGACATACACAGGCATGGAGGAATTCGGCGGGATGATATCCAATGGGGTGAAGGCGGTGGCGGTGTTGCTTGGGTCGAGGGTGATCTGGGCAGAGACATTTTCAAGGAAGCCCGCAGAGTTGTTCTGGATCATGGCAAAACACCACAGGCCGCCATCTGCGGCAGGGTGGCAAATGCTTTGGGTGACAGGAGCAGGCACAGGGGTCGGGGTGGAGGCGTCTGCTGCGGTGAGGAAACTGCCCGGGATGAGGAGCGTTGTCCCGACGCTCATGCTGTTCGGAGAGACATCAGGATTTGCAGCTTGCAGATCGTCTTGTGTAACTTTGAATTTTTCAGCCAGTTCGCTGAAGGTGTCGCCTTGTTGAATGATGTAGGTGAATGGGGTTGCGGTTGGGATGGGCGTGTTGATGATGACGATCGTGTTTGGCGTGGATGTATTAACGGGGGTGCGGGTAAGGTATGGTTGCAGCGGCCCGTCTGATGGTTGACCATTTGAAGAAGCACATGCGCTGAGAAGCATAGCGCAAAGAATCAGTGTTTTTTGCATGGGATGATTATAATGGACGGAATGTGCCGCAATGTTGGAGCGTTGCGAGTTTCTAAAATCAATGGAGACATCATGAAGTATCGTCATCTTGGCAAGACAGGTATTCAGGTAAGTGAGCTTTCGTTTGGTTCGTGGGTTACATTTAGCAATCAGGCGGATGTGAAAGCCGCTGTGGATATGATGGCTGCAGCCTACGATGCAGGTGTGAACTTTTTTGATAACGCTGAAGTGTATGCCAGCGGTAAATCGGAAGAGGTGATGGGCGCGGCGCTTAAGCAATTGAACTGGCGCAGGGGCAGTTACCTTGTTTCTACAAAACTTTTCTGGGGCCTGCATGATGGCATAAACGAAAAGAATACGCTCAACCGTAAGCGCCTCATTGAAGGGATTCGCGGTTCACTGCAAAGATTACAACTCGAATATGTAGACCTGATCTACTGTCACCGCCCCGACAAGACCACACCCATCGAAGAAACCGTTTGGGCCATGCACAATATTATTGAGTGGGGCCACGCCCTGTATTGGGGTACTTCAGAATGGGCTGCCTCTGAGATCGTGGAAGCGATCCAGATCGCGGAACGTCATCACTTGCATAAGCCTGTGGTGGAGCAGCCACAGTACAACATGTTTGTGCGTAACCGCCTTGAAGGGGACTACGAGCGTTTTTACAAGGAATACAACTATGGCACCACCATTTGGAGTCCGCTGGCTTCCGGGTTGTTGACGGGGAAATACAAAGGCGGCATTCCCAAAGACAGCCGTGGTGCGCTCAAGGGCTATGATTGGCTTCAAAACCATTTGACCGATAAGCAAAAGCTCGCAAAAGTGAATGCCCTGGAGCCGATTGCGAAAGAGCTTGGCTGTTCACTTTCTCAGCTTGCGCTGGCATGGTGCGCGAAGAATCCGTTCGTGAGTACGGTCATTACAGGGGCAAGCCGTGTGGATCAGGTTCACGAGAACATGAAGGCGATGGAAGTGATCGAAAAGATCACCCCCGAGATCATGGCAAGGATCGATGAGATCTTTGAGATCAAGAAAGACGAAGACGACGATTAAAAACAAAGGCGGAGCATGAGATGCTCCGCCTTTTGATTTTTCAGGGGCACAGCATTGCTGTACCCCTGCGTTTATACCTGTGTGAAGTAATTTTCTTCAACCTGCTGCCAGGTCTCTTCGCGCAGCTTCATATACTTCGTCAACAGCGGGTGGACACGCGTCATTTCCTCGTAAATCCTTTGTGCCACACGGCGGATCGAGAAATGCGCATTCGCCGCACTGCGCAATTGACAAAACGCAAACGCTTCACGCAGGTTGAATTGTGCCAGCACACGGCGGTTGAATCCATTGGGGACGATGTACTGTGCGACATCTGGATTGAACGCATGCAGCTTCTCATACATGTCGCTTGCAGATTGCATTGCCGCCTCATACCTGGACCCGAAACCTGCTTCTGTTACGAGCAGCGGAATCGTAAACCCGAGTCGGGTTGTCAGCCGTTGTGGGGTTTGCGTCATCATGCGGTGACGTTTGAACTCGGCGTACGCGCCCTGGTCCATGACCAGATCAAAGGTGTAGGTGGCATATTCCAGTTCGCGCAGGGGGACGTCATATTTTCCGAGTTTTCCAAGCAATGCTTCGGCGAGGCCCTCACGTTCTTTTTTCTTCAATGTTTTGACGTAAGCCAGGGCTTCTTTATAGGGCATTTCATTGAAGCGATACAGTGCCGCTGCGAGAATTTTCTTTTCGCCGTCCTTGTCGTAGTCGATCAAAGCGCACCAATCGGCGCGACCACTTTTCACTGATAACTGTTCACTGTTCGCTGATAAATGTTTTACCGTCTCCACCACATACTGAACCGCGTCGGCATATTTCACCAGGGTGGGTGTTTCGGCTTTTGACACCTCTTTTACCTTTTCGCCGATCTGGCGCACTTCGGCAAGCGGATGTGAGAGCATCTTGCGGATGACCATTTCTATGATGCGGGCGTTGGCGGTCATGCCTACGTTGGCGTTGGCGGCTGCTGGCAGAATGAATCGGCAGCGATCTACATATTGCGAGCGGATGCGGCGGTCGTAGGCTTCGTCGCTTTCATTGTCGCGGCGCGGGGTCCTTTCCACAACGAGACTCTTCACGGGCTCCAATGACTCAGCATAGGTCGAGAAAAGGAGGCGCACGGTTTGGATGAATTCGTCGCGCAATGGGTGCCCCACTTCCTGCAGTTCAGGCGGAATGGTGAAGTCATCAGGTCCCCATTTCTGGTAGCGCGTGGATTTTTCGGTGTATGAGGCGAGGCGGCTGCTTTCGATGGTTTCGATGGCCACACGCGAAACATTTTCAAATGCGATGTGCAAGACCGCATGTTCGGCGACCGAGGCATGACCATACCCGACCACCCATTTCTCATGGAACTGTGCTGATTTTTCGTCGCTTAGTTCTGCGGCGATCTCACGAAAGGATTCGGGCGCGCGTGAGGTTTTTGCAAACGCCACGGCGATGGTCTCTGCGCTGAGCGCGCGCGGGGAAAGCAGATAAATTTCTTGTTCGGGCATTGGGTCTCCTAAAAACTCCGTGATTCAGTGTCTTCGTGGTTCAAAAAGGCATTTCAAAGACATTCCTTGCAACTTATGTAAGAGGTCAAATGGACGAATTTAAGTCCACGGTCAATGGCCTGGGTTATAAAAAAGCGACCAGCAGGCTTTGCTGATCGCTGGGTATTTTATCTTAAACAGAACCCTATCCCATTTGGAGTTTCAGAGGCGCTCCACCGATTAAGTGCAGGTGGATGTGAAAAACGGTCTGACCTGCGTTGGCGTTCGTGTTGACCACCAGACGATACCCGCCTTCGGCAACGCCTTCTTGTGCGGCGATGGTTTTGGCTGCCATAAACAGGTGACCCAGCAAGGGCTCATCTTCGGCACTCATCATGTTGACTGAGTCAATGTGTTTGTTGGGCACGATCAACACATGAGTTGGCGCCGCAGGGTTGATATCGCGGAAGGCAGTCACTTGCTCGTCGCGGTACACACCCGTGCTTGGAATTTCGCCTTTGATGATCTTACAAAAAATACAGTCAGACATGGGAGACCTCCGAAAGATGGTTGGTTACGGGGTTGGCATTGGGCCGTAGGTATCGGCACAAACGATATCGTAGTATTCGAGTTCCGCTTTTTTGTTGGCTTTTGCGTACGCGCTGGCTTCGTTGCCAGTCAGGCGGACTTCGTCAATGGCATCCATGATCTGTTCGGGCCAGTAGCGCGGCAGGGTCATCAATGGATCGTTGATCTGGCCTTCAGGAATGTAGGTGGGGCGTTCAGGGTCAACTTCATCGGCCAGGGGAACCCAGTTATACATCACGGGTCCGCGGGTGTTGGCGGTGAAGCCAAGTTGATACCCAAGCTGGCGTGCCGCTTCTACGGGGCGCATGCCGAATCCGCCGCCAGGCCAGATGATCGCGATGGGATTTTTGTTGTACAACTTGATAAACGCAGTGATCGGGTTTTCAAGTTCGCGCTGGATCACTGTCTTGGAGGATTCATCTGAAAGCACTGTGCCTGGAATCATGCCTTGAGCCTGATGGTCCACCCAGCCTTCATTTTCCAGTGCGATGTTATCCTGCCATAAATATTCGGGTGCGTCTGGGTTGCTGGTCCAGCCGTTGACCACCACCCATTTCCAACGGTCATAATATTCGCGGTAGTTGCGGGTCAGGTCGTCTGCCTGCTGGCTGTCATTTTGAATGATGACCACCGAACGCTGGGGGATTTTGACGTTTCGTTCCATGAATGCCAGCAATTCTTTTGTGTTGATGGCCTCAAATCCCTGCTCGTGAAGTTGTTCCATGATCCTGTCGAAATCTTCCATCAGGATATCGTTGAACATCACGATCATAACCACTGTACCGGGGTCTGCGCTGAGCGGATTCCACTTGTTGTGCAGATACTGGCATGGATTTTGAATGTATGTGCGCGGCGTATCCAGCGGATTCAAGTATGGAGATTGAAACACCGCGGGCAGTGCGGGCGGTGTACGGGGTGGTGCCTGGGTGTGATTTGCTTGCGCAAGGGCTGTATCAGTGGAGCTGATGCTTTGGGCTTCGATCTGCTGGGAAGTGGTGAAAGGCTCGCAGGAGATCAGAATAAAAACGATGATGAGGAGAGTGGTTAGGCGGTAAAGTATGGTTCTGAGAGACTCAGGAAATGGTTTCATGTCTTCTTTATTGTAAACGAAATTCGGACAGGGCGTATCGTACCGACGGGGAAACTGGTTGAGTTGCTCCCTTCGCCGTCCCCGGCGAAGGGTTTATTCGCAGAACGCCGCCGAGGACGGCGGCTTGAGCCAAAAACGAAATTCGGACAGGGCGTATCGTACCGACGGGGAAACTGATTCGGTTAGCG
>DAOQID010000005.1:55775-62321 GCA_035339375.1 Anaerolineales bacterium
AAACGAAATTCGGACAGGGCGTATCGTACCGACGGGGAAACTGATTCGGTTAGCGATCGGCAGAGTCAGCGTACATTAACATCACGGTTCGTTTTATTGTGCAGGCGGAATGGGCCCGTAGGTCGGCGCGCACATGATGTCGTAGTATTCGAGTTCGGTGGCCTTGTTTTGTTCTGCGTAGGCAGCAGCCTGCTCGCTGATCTGGCGGACGTTGTCCAACTCGCTGCGGGCGTTGATATCTGCGTAACGCGGCAAAGTCATCAGCGGGTTGCCAGCAGGTACTTCAGGAATGGCGTAGGGATTGGAGGCATTAAAAGCATCCGCCTGCGGCACCCAGTTATACATGACCGGTCCACGCGGGTTGACGGTGAATCCCAATTGATAGCCCAATTGCGGAGCCAATTCCACGGCGCGGCGCGAGAAGCCGCCGCCCGGCCAGATGTAGGCGATGGGTGTTTTGTTCATGTATTTTTGAATGGAGGTGATCGCCCCGCTTAATTCGGCGGTGATGTATTCGTCGGTGGAGGAATCGGTGATGGGGATATTGTGAATGTAGCCATGCGATTGGTAATCCACCCAGCCTTCGGCAGAGAGCGCCGCATTTTCAGCCCACAGGTCAGGACGTTCATCGAGACCGATGTAGGCATTGACGACGGGCCAACCCCAGTCTTCGAAATATCCGCGGAAGTGAGTGTTGAATTTTTCGGCGTAGGCACGGTCATCCACGATCAGCAGGACGGAGCGCTGGGGGATCCTGGCATTGTTGTACATGAAATCGGCCATTTGCTGCATGTTGATGGCTTGAAACCCAAATTCATGCAGGTCGTTCATCATCTGCCTGAAATCTTTTCCCGATATTTTCAATAATTGTGAGGAGTTTGCATCCTGATCAATGGCGTGGATCATGATCGGCATAACCACTGTGCCGGGCGCGGCATTGTTCGGATTCCATTTGCTTTGCAGGTAGGTGCAGGTGTCTGCCACGTAGGTGCGCGGGAGGTCTTCTGGTTTAAGGATGGGTGATTGATAAATGGAGGGCAGGGCAGGTGGTGTACGCGGAACAGTGGCAGTAGGGATGGCTGTGTCGGTGGGGGCGGGAGTTTGGGTGGGGATGCTGATCTGTGCCAATGCGGTTTCGAATGCGGCGGTTTGGATCGCAACAGAGTCAGCGGTGGGGGCTGCGGGTTGGCATCCTGCCAGTAGAATGGCAAGCAGGATGAGGGTAGGAAAGAGTCGTTTTTTTATCATGCGCCGAATTCTACCAATAAAGTAGGGACACGGCGCCGCCGTGTCCCTACTTTATTTATTCGTCGCTTCTGCCTGCAATGAAGTCTTCCACCTTTTGATGGGCGATCTCATCCTTGAATTGCTTGGGCGGTGTTTTGAAGAAGTATGAAGATGGGCCAACAATGGGGCCAGCCAGTTCGCGGTCAAGGGCGATCTTGGCACAGCGTACCGCGTCGATCATGACACCTGCTGAGTTGGGACTGTCCCACACTTCGAGCTTCAATTCCATGTTGAGCGGCACATTGCCGAAGGTGGTGCCTTCCATGCGGATGTAACACCATTTGCGGTCGGTCAGCCAGGGTACATGGTCACTGGGACCAACGTGTACATTGCCGGGGTCGATCTCGTAGGGGATCATGCTGGTCACTGCATTGGTCTTGGAGATTTTTTTGCTTTCAAGACGTTCGCGCTCCAACATGTTGAGGAAGTCGGTATTGCCGCCGAAATTGAGTTGATAGGTGCGGTCGATCTTCACGCCTCGATCTACGAAGAGGCTGGTCAGCACACGATGAACGATCGTCGCCCCGACCTGACTCTTGATGTCGTCACCGAGGATGGGCAGGCCCGCATCGGCAAAACGCTTGCCCCAATATTCAGAAGAAGCGATAAAGACGGGGATGCCATTAACAAATGCGCAGCCCGCTTCAAGAATCTGCTCCACATACCATTTGGTTGCCATCTCGGAACCAACGGGCAGGAAGTTGATGACCACATCGGTCTTGGTTTCCTTGA
Source organism: Anaerolineales bacterium (assembly GCA_035339375.1). Taxonomy (GTDB): domain Bacteria; phylum Chloroflexota; class Anaerolineae; order Anaerolineales; family Villigracilaceae; genus Villigracilis. The sequence continues at coordinate 57,795 of DAOQID010000005.1, forward strand.
GCAATTTTGAGATTTCAGCAGTGGATCCCGGTGCTTTTTTGATGACTTCACTCAAATATTTGCCGAGGCCGTCATGGGTCATGCCTCGCACCACTGGTACGCCGAGGTGGGGGACATCGCAGAATTTGTAGGTGTTATTGGGTTCGGCGAAGATGGCTTCTGAAAGGTCCTTGCCGACCTTGGTGGCATTGATATCTATTGCCAGTGTGAATTCAATATCACGGACGTGGTATTCGCCAAGCTGGGTGTGCATAATGCCTGGGATGGTTTCATCCTCTTTTGCGTTCTTGTAGAACTGAACACCCTGCACAAGCGAAGAGGCGCAATTTCCCACGCCAATGATCGCAACGCGTACTTTTTTGTTTGTCATGGTTGTTTCTCCTTTTCGTTGTTTAATTACAATTTCCTTAAGCCTGCTGTTTGCCTGCCACTACAGATAGACCTGTGAAGTATAATCTTACTGTAAGATATGTAGGTAATCATGGCCATGGATCAAGTGACACTACTTGCAAGACTATTGGAAGTTACACGCAACCTCAGCACAATGGTGGATGTGGATGCGTACCTGCAATCCATTCTTTCGGCGGCAACCGAGCTGACTGGCAGCGAAACCGCTTCCCTGATGGAATACGACGAAACCACGCAGGAATTCTTTTTCAGGTTCGTGCCATGGTTTCACCGTGACCTGATCAAGGATGCCCGTGTCCCATTGAATGGGAGCGCCGCTGGGTGGTCGCTTTTGCACTCCAAACCCCTGATCATCAATGACGTAAAGAATGACGAGCGGCACTTCAATAAAGTGGATGAGATGGCGAATTTTGTCACCCGCTCCATGTTGGTAGTGCCGCTTTTACTGCATGGCAGGCCGATGGGGGTTTTCGAGGTCATCAATAAAGCCAACGACGCTCCATACACTGATGAAGATATCCTCGCTTTGGAAACCCTTGCTTCACTGGCTACTACTGCCATACAGAACAATCTGCTTGAAAACAGCATTCAATCTTCCCAAAACGAATCACGCGACCTTGACCGTCTAAAGAACGAATTCATCGCGATCACCTCGCATGAACTGCGTACACCGCTGGGCCTGATCCTCGGCCATGCCACGTTTTTACGTGAATTGGTGGGGAATGATTTTCAAGAACAGGTGGAGGCCATTATCCGCAATGCTTCCAGGTTGAAGGAGATCATTGAAAGCCTCTCCACTGTGGATAATTACCAAACAGGCGGTGCCAGTCTCCGTTCGCGCAGGGTTTCCATGAACCGCGTCATTGAAGATGTCATTGCTTCGTTCCGCGATATTGCCAAGAAGAAGGGCGTTTCATTGAAGTCGGACCTCGACCGCAATCAAGAGCTGCTCGTGGATGCAGATGGCAGCAAGATCGCCATCGTATTGAGCAACCTCGTCAAGAATGCCGTCACCTTTACCAATGATGGTGGTCACATTACAGTACGCGGCAGCCTTGACTCGAGTTTTGTAAAAGTAGTCGTTGAAGATGACGGCGTGGGCATCCCTGCCCGTGACCTGCCGCATGTATTTGAGCGTTTTTATCAGGTCGAATCTCATCTTACGCGCAGGCATGGCGGCATGGGGCTGGGCCTGTCTGTTGCAAAAGTGATGATCGAAATGCATGGCGGGCGCATTTGGGCCGAAAGCCTCGAAGGGCTTGGCAGCAAGTTCACCTTCCTGCTGCCGTTGCACCCCAAGGTGAATGAGCCCGACCCTGTTTCACCTTTCGTTGAATAAAAAACGATCTCTCGAATTTCCCAATCCCGTCAAATGAGTTGACGGGATTTTGATTCCTTTGATACACTCGCTCCATTAAATCGCAAAGGAAAACCCATGCAAAGCATTAATGAGCAATTCGAATTGATTCGCCAATCTGCCACTGTTGCCATGGCAGACCGTATTCTGGCACTCAAAGCCAGTGGCCGTGATATTGTCGGTTTGCAAGTCGGTGACCCCGATTTTGGAACACACCCAGCCATTGCCGAAGCCGCCATGAAAGCCATTCAAAGCGGATTGACGCATTATGGCCCTTCACGCGGTTATCCTGAACTGAGAACTGCTGTTGCCAATAAACTGATGCGAGATGAAGGCGTTACTTACGACCCCGCCAGTGAGATCCTGATTACACATGGCGGCATCCATGCCTATTACCTTGCCATGCAATCCATTTTGAATCCAGGGGATGATGTGCTGATTCCTGACCCGTCCTGGGCAACTCATTCGAACATGGCGATCATGCTGCGCGGAAATGTCATCCGCATCCCTGCCCCCGCCGAAAATGGATTCATCCCCCATTTTGAATCGTGGCTGAAAGCGTTGACCGCCAGCGCGAAACCCCGCGTCATCGTTCTCAACTATCCCTCCAACCCAACAGGGGCATATCCCACACGCGACTACCTGCAAAAGCTGCAAGACTTTGCCAAAGAACACAGCCTGTGGATCGTGAGCGATGAAGTGTATGGCAGTCTGTTCTACGAAGGACGTCCGACTTCTGCAGCAGCGATCGAAGGTGCAAAAGAACGCACACTGATCATCAACAGCCTTTCCAAATCCTATGCCATGACGGGTTGGCGGGTGGGATTCCTTGCCGCTCCTGCCCATATTATTGAGAATGCTCTCAAGGCGGGGCAGAATTCCATTACTTGTGTAGCCCCCTTCATTCAAAAAGCTGCTGCTTTTGCGCTAACCGACCCAGCCATGCAGGAATTTACCGAAGAAATGCGAACGGGCTATTCCCGCCGCAGGGATTTGGTATTGCGCCTGTCACACCAGTTGGAAAGCGAGAAAGTGAAAGTGATCCCTCCGCAGGGGGCATTTTATTTTTTCCTTGATCTGCGCGCTTTGAATATGTCTTCTGTGGAAATGTGTGAAAAGATTTTGGATGAGGTTGGCGTGGGGCTGGTGCCTGGGTCCGCTTTTGGCGAGCAGGGCGAAGGTTTTATCCGCATGACCATTGCCGCCTCCGATGCAGATGTGGAAGCAGGGTTTAGGAAGATCGTGGAATGGGCCGAAAGGCAGTAATTGGAGATGAACATGAAAGTATCTTTTCAGGGTGAACCTGGCGCGTATTCTGAACAGGCGGTCTTTAATTATTTTGGCGAAGTGGAAACGGTTCCATGTGAATCATTTGATGTGATGTTCGATTCGGTCGTTTCAGGCAAAAGCGATGTGGCTTTGGCTCCCATTGAAAATTCACTGGCGGGTAGTATTCACCAGAATTACGACCTGTTATTGCGGCATGACCTGCATATTGTGGGGGAGTATTTCCTGCGCGTGCGGCATTGTCTGATCGCCATGCCCGGTGCGAAGATGGAAGATATCAAAAAAGCCATCAGCCATCCACAGGCGCTGGGTCAATGTGCTGCGTATTTGCGGGGCAGGGGCATCAAACCTGAAACCGTGTACGATACAGCAGGGAGCGTGAAAATGCTCAAGGCTTCAGGAGCCATGGATACAGCCGCCATTGCATCACGCCGTGCGGCTGAATTGTACGGAATGCAGATCCTGGAAGAGGGGATCGAAGACAATAGCGAAAACTATACGCGTTTCCTCGCTGTCCAACGAGAGGCAGCTTTCCCGAAGGGCGAAGCGAAGACTTCCATCGTGTTTACATTGAAGCATGTACCGGGATCGCTTTTCAAGGCGATGTCTGTTTTTGCCTTGCGCGATATTGACCTGACCAAGATCGAATCACGCCCGTTGCAGGGCAAACCGTGGGAATATCTTTTTTACATTGATTTCATCGGTTCCGCCGATGATGACACCCCAAGACGGGCGCTTGAGCATTTGGGTGAGTACGCCACCACCTTGCGCGTGTTGGGGTCGTATCCACGTTTCAAGGGTTGATCGTTCCCAACGCTCTTTCCAGTTTTTGAAATGTACTACGCCAACCCTCTTCATAATTATGCATTGACGTTGAAGGGTCAACCTTCGATTGCTCAAAGGTCATGAGCGTTCCAGCGCCGTCTGGAGAAAATTCCAATGAAATCAATTCATGTACTTCAGGTTGGTTTGCCCAGCCCCACGTGAAAACGAGACGGTTCGGTTCATTGACCTCTTTGTAAATTCCCTGCGCTGTAAATTCAGCGCCATCGGAATTGGCAAAGGTCACCGAAAACGATCCATTGACTTGCACATCAAGTTTCGCATCCAGCACTTTGCCATTTGGGTCAGAACCGAACCATAACTTCGTGATGGTTTGGTCAGTCCATGCCTGCCAGACTTTGACGGGTGGGTGAGTAAACTCCCACGAGATACGGATGGAACGACTTGATGGAGTCGTAATGGACTTACCCTCCTAACCGCTCGATCAAAAACAAGACCTCCGCCGTATAGCTATAAGAGAGCGCAGGATCATCTCCCAACGCTTTATCACGAGAGCCATTGAGAATATCAACAACAATTTGCATGAACTTTTTGAAATAATCAGGTGCATCTGAGTATTGATTCAAAAGATTCTGAATCTCATCCGATTTTCCTTGCTGTATCAATCCTAATATCTGATCTATAAACTGCCC
>DAOQID010000006.1:0-57408 GCA_035339375.1 Anaerolineales bacterium
AATTCAAGGCAACCCGCCCCAATAATTGGTGATAGAATACCAAAGGCCGTTTGGCCTTTTTGAATGTACTTATCACATGCAAGGATCTCGCCCTGAATGAAATATAACTTCCGCCTGTTTTGGCGCACCTTCTATCGCTCATTCTTTGACTCAAAAAACACTCCAGCCCGCCTCACCCGCAAAAGAATCACCTTCCTTATCCTTTTCTATCTCGTCTGGCCCATCGGCGGATTGATACACTGGTTCTGCTTTGCGCTTGATGACATCCTCTTCCCCGCCTACAAAAATCACCCCATCGAAAAACCTCTTTTCATCCTCGGCAATTTGCGCAGCGGATCGACCTTTTTACATCGCCTGCTCTCACGAGACACAGAGACCTTCACCAGCCTGACCACATGGGATATCTACCTCACGCCCTCCGTGACCCAGAAAAAATTCACACAGCTTATTGCAAGGCTTGATAACAAATATCTTGGCGGAACCTTACACAAGCTGTTGTACAAATTCGACGCCGCCACCCTCGGAAAGATCAAAATTCATCCCATCTCCTTCTTTCAACCCGAAGAGGACGAGAACATCCATCTGCATATCTGGGACGGCTACTTCGTCACCTTCCTCTTCCCCTTCATGGATGAATTCCCCAATTACCAGCATTTCGACGAAGCCCTCAGCCCTGAACATAAAAAACGCATCATGACCTTTTACCGCTCCATGATCCAGCGGCACATGTATGCGAACGGCAAAAAATATTTCGTGGCCAAAAACCCCGCCTTCAGCGCCAAGATCGAAACGCTCGCCGAATTCTTCCCCGAAGCCCGCATCATCTATCTCGCCCGCAACCCGCTCGACATGCTGCCCTCCACCATCTCGTGGATCAATTATGCCAGGCGTCAATTCACCGACCCAGGCGAAGGATTCTTTTACATTGAAGAAATCGTTGACATGACCAAACACTGGTACAGTCACCCGCTCCAATATTTAGACTCGCATCCCTCGCCCCGCCACCTTATTATGAAATACGATGACCTGATCCAGCGTCCAGAGACCGTCATCCGCGCCTTCTATGAACAATTCGGCTATCCCGATAAACCTGGCCTGCCAGTCATCATTGACCAGGCCGTGAAAGAAACTCTCACCTTTAACAGCGACCATGCCTATTCCTATGAAAGCATGGGGTTTACTCGTGAACAGATCGTTGCCATGTACCCTGAGGTTTTCAAGCGCTTCAACTTTGAGACCCGCGAACCATTCATCGAATCGGAATTAATGAAAGTGGAAAGAAAAAAATAGCGCATCTGCCAAAACGAACTCGCCCGCGAAAGATCAATTTCGGGGCGAGTTCGTTTTTAAGCGCAAATTGGGCACAAAATCAATTATGGAAAATATAACTGAAGCAAACGGCCAGCCTCCTGGCCGTACGGGCCAGCGGGGTCCATATTTTTCACTTCATTCAATTTTTCAAAAGCCGCATCCCGATCACCCATTGAAAGATAGGTAAGGGCCAGATGAATATGTGCCTGCAAATGATCGGGAAAACGCGTTATCAAATCCACAAAGATGTTTTCAGCGTTGGCAAATCTTCCTGAAGAGAGATAAGCCCAACCCAATGCATCCAGAGTGAGCGGGTCATTCGGCGCAAGTTCCACTGCTTTTTCTGCGGCAGGCAACCCAATGTCTTCCATGTGAATGGTATTCTCAGCACAAAAAACAGCCAGCAAACGCCAGTAGGTTGGGTCATCGGGCGCAAGCTCAGTGGCATGTTGATAGGCCGCCAACGCAGAAACAAGGTCACCGCGTTTGATGTAGGCGTTCCCGATCTCTGCCTGCCAGGCAGGATTGGTCGGGTCGTATTCGGCAGCCAGCAAATACTCAGCCAGCATTTGTGGATACTTCTCCTGACGCCGCCAGTACAACCCGCGCAAAGCACGGACCGTTACAGACTCATGGTCAAGGAGGACCGCCTGATCCAATTCAGCCAAACCGATGTTCTCCGCATCACTCTGCGCTGATTGCTGCTTCGCTTCGCCAAGCCACGCCCATGCCTCGGCATTTTCAGCGTTAAACGCAATGGCTTTTTCAAATGCAGCAACCGCCAAATCCCATTCCTGCACAAGGCCGAGGGCACGGCCAATGTGAATCATTTGTTCCGATGCATCGGGTTGGGTGGCAGATAAATTCAAGGCGGTCCGCAATGTCTGCACCGCAGGATCAAATTCAGGGTTAAGGGAGGAAGCGAGCATCAAATCCGTGAGCGCCTGCTCGGGTTCAAGGACACTCAACAAGAGGCCGAGCCGATAACGGGCGTAGACATCCCCGCCGTTTGGGTCTAGACTCAATTGCGCTTCCAAAGCGGCGCGTTCTGCGGGCCAGTCTTTTTTCTGACGATAGGCAAAGGCCAGCAAACCATGCAGCATGGGCGCCTCGTGGGTTTGCAAACCGCGTTGAAGTACCGCGATCGCCGAATCCACCTCACCCAGCGACAGGTACGAGGAACCCAGCCAGCCCCAGCCTTCTTCTGAAAGTGTGTCACCAGCCTGATCTAAATATATGATGGCTTGCGCCGTATCCCCGCCTTTTGCTGAAGCAATGCCTGCCTTTTCCCACAACCCTGTTTGCCAGAAAAGAAGCCTTGCAGAACGCTCGTAGGCCTTGGCGGCTTCTGCATAATTTTGGGCTGTAAAGAGGGCATCGGCTTCTTTTAGCGAATTCTGGCCTGCCGCGACAAATGCAAAAAAAGTGGCCGCAGCAACGACCACGATGACGATGGGGATGAGAATTTTTTTCTTAAGCATTGCAATGGTAATTATACGTGAGCGAACCATATTTTTTTGAACTGGAAGTATAATAATGTCGACATGAGCCCTTTCACCAGTCAAATCTTTGAATTACTCACAGTTCCCATCAACAACCTGCTTTATTACATCGTGCTTTCCTACGCGGTGGCAAGTGCGATGCTTTCGGCATTTATCCATTGGCGGGCCAGTGAATTTCCGCAAGCCCGCCGCGCGCTGATCGGTTTGGGGGTATTGCTTGCCGCACAGGTGACCATGTTCCTGTTCAGCGGGTTGGGCTGGCAGGGATTGATCGACCCAAAGATACTGCCGCCGATGGACCGTGCTTTCATTATCTTTGGAATTATTTGGATCACCTGGCTCTATGCCTTTCCTGAGCCCAGCCGTCCAGCCGATGCTGCTGCGGCTTTGTTGAGCGTTTTGGTGCTGACCGCGCTTGGGCTGAGTTTGCTTGCCTGGCAACCCCAGATCACAACCATCACCTACAACCAAACCTCTGATGACTGGTTCTGGCAAATTGGGTCGTTAGCGGTTGGGTTGATCGGCATCGCCATCATGTTCGTCCGCAAGCCAGATGGCATGTGGAACGGCATTGTTCTGCTTGGCTTGGGGATATTGGGGCATATCGGTCATCTGGCTTTTCCCATTGACGGAAATTACTCGGGCGTTGTCCGCATTGCTTATATGGCGGCCTACCCGATTCTGCTGACATTACCGTTGCGTTTTTCCACACCCAGTTCTGCAAACGAATCACCAGCACGACAGATTACCCAAAAACAGGACGAAAACCTTGGGGAACGCAGACGGTACAGCACAGACCCGAAGACCTTCCATGCCATGCTGGCACTTGCCGCAGAAACCAACCCCACGAAGGTCAGTCAGGCTATCACCCGTGCCATCGCACAGACCATGCTCTCAGATCTGTGCTTTATGATTTACATCAACGATAACAGCAACCAAATGTCCATTGCAGGCGGTTACGATTTGATTCGTGAAGACGCTTTGGAAGGCGGCACGCTGAACAAAGGCTCCATTCCCATGCTGGCGAATTCCCTCCAGCGCGGGCGGCCGTTGCGAATGCCATCCAGCAGCACCTCTGCGGACATTAAAGGGTTGAGCGATATTCTTGGATTAACCAACCCCGGTCATCTTTTGAGCGTCCCGATTCTCACCGCTGAAAAAGAATCTCTGGGCGGCATCCTTTTGCTTTCGCCCTACTCAGACCGCACATGGACAGCTGAAGATCAGGCCTACCTTTCAAACATCGCCACCTCACTGGTGCCGATCATCCAACGCGGACAAAAGGTCAACAGAATGGAAGCGCAGAGCAGCGAAGCAATTCGAAGATCTGCCGACCTTGAGCACCGCGTACAGGAATTGACCGAAGAATTACACAACGCGCAGACGGAGATCCAAAAAGCAGGCTCTGTGGAAATGGCATCCCTGCTTCAGGCACAGGAAGAATCGCAGCGGATTATCGAACAGCTGCAGCTTGAAAACGCGGAATTGCGCACGGGCAAGAGTCTGCAAACAGGCGCAGCACCCGCTTCATTTGCCTCCGGTCAGATCGAGCAGGAATTGAAAACCACCCTGCAAGAGGTGGCCCGCCTGCAAAACCAACTCATGGAAGCCAATATGAAGACCCGCGAGTTGGAAAAGGGGCATGTGACGGTCAAGAGCACAGAACAGGCCGAAGTGGTTGCCTCGATCGCACAGGAATTGCGTCAGCCACTATCATCCATTGTTGGGTACACAGACCTGCTGTTGGGTGAATCGGTTGGAATTTTAGGTGCGTTGCAGCGCAAGTTTGTGGAACGTGTCAAATCTTCCACGGAACGCATCCGCAGTTTGACCGATGACATGATTCAGATCACCACCCTGGAAGCAGAATTGAACGACCTCAATCCTGAAGCCGTGGATCTGAACGCGATCATTGACAACGCCATGTCTTACACCAGTACACAGGTGCGTGAGAAGAATATTTCCATGCATCTCGAATTGCCAAAACAACTTGCCCCCATCCACGCAGATCGTGAAGCCTTACAGCAGATCCTCATCCACTTGCTGCAAAACGCAGGGGCGGCTTCGCCCTTCGAAGGCACGGTCAGGCTCAAGGTCCAGACCCGAAACGAGGAGAACACAGAGTTCATCCTTATTCAAGTAACCGACAGCGGCGGCGGCATCCCAGCCAAAGAATTGCCGCGTGTGTTCACCCGTCTCTACCGTGCGGACAATGTCCTCATTCAAGGTGTGGGAGATACGGGGGTTGGGCTTTCCATCGCAAAGACTCTCACCGAAGCACAACATGGCCGCATTTGGGTTGAAAGTGAACAGGACGTGGGCTCGACCTTTAGTGTGTTGCTACCCATCGCGGGCAGCGCAGAGACCAACCCGAAAACCAAGCCTAAAGGAAAGAAATAATGCAAAGCATGCGCGACCTCAGAAACGCGCTTGTGGTAGCCATGATCTCGATCGGTTTGACGGTCGGGTCATTATCCATTTCCCTGGTGGAATTTGCCCCTCAGGCGGTTCCCAGTGCCACAAATCCTTTGCAAGTTGTCCCGCCACTGTTGACCGCCACGCCCACCGTCGTCCCTTCAATGACTGCGACCCTTGGGCTTGAATCGCCTACGCCCAGCCCCACATCCACCTTCACAGCCACTCCACCGCCCCCCACCACCTGCCCTCCGCCCACAGGCTGGACCCAGCTTGTGGTTCAAGCGGGGCAAACGCTTGATACCATTGCCCAACAATACCGCACCAGCAAGGAAAACCTGCGTGCTGGAAACTGCCTCATCAGTGACAACCTTGTGGCAGGCTCGATCATGTACGCCCCTGCCGTAATGACCAGCACCGTCCCCGCTTGTGTGCCAGGTGCTGCTGGTTGGAAAAAGTCATACACTGTTGTGTCAGGTGATACGCTTTACGCCATTGCCACCAATCATTCCACAACAGCAGGCTTGCTAAAGAGTGTAAACTGCCTGAGCCTCGACGATATCTACCCGGGCAATGTTTTATGGGTGCCAGATGTGCCCACGCGCACACCCAACCCCACTCCATTACCTGGCAGCACAGTGACCCCGATCCCGACCCAGTTGTTGACGGAAACCGCCCTGCCTTACACTGCTACGACACTCCCCAGCGTAACGCCGACGGAAGTCCCAGCGACTCCCACCCCGACCACGCCTGCCACAGACACACCAACAACTGCCCCCACCCTGACGGCAAGCCCAACCCCATTTCCCCCGTAAAAATCACCCCTACGGATGATCTTTTCGCGCTGATTCAAACAACGCCTACCTAGATGAAATCCAATTCCGCCTTTTCGACCATCGCGCTTCTGGCGTTTTTGCTCTCAGCATGTGGCACACCCGCCGAAGCGGTTGTGCAAACGCCCCTGCCGTTCGTCTTGATCACATCGGCGCCAAACCCATCTCCCACACCAACACCTTTCCAACCATCGCTGAATACCCCTACACAGTCTGCAATTCTGTCTGCAGCAGTGGATACATCCACACCTGTACCGACGGTCATCCTGCCCACAGAAACGCCTTCGCCTACTTTAATTCCACCCACCGAATCAACGGCCACAGTGGATTTCAACCAGCTTTTCCCCACAGTTGCTGCCCCGCCCGTGGTTGAAGTAGTGGCCGTCACACCCACCGCCCTGCCTCCCCTCACCGATAACGAAACGGTCAACTTCCTGCTCATCGGCTCCGACAAACGCCCAGGCTCCTCCTACCGCACTGACACATTGGTCATTGCCATCGTCTGGCCAAAGGAAGGTCAGGTTTCGCTCATCTCCATCCCCCGCGATTTGTGGATCTACATCCCGACAGTGGGAATGCAACGTATCAACACCGCCTACCAAAGCGGAGAGATCGGCGGCTATGCCGGCGGCGGCGCTGGCTTGCTAAAAGACACTATCACCTACAACCTCGGCATCCGCATTGACCATACCGCCATGGTCGAGTTCGACGGATTCCGCCGAATCGTGGATACCCTTGGCGGAATTGAAGTCCCAGTTGCCTGCGCCTACACCGATTGGAGACTGATCGATCCCTCGCTCGACATGTACGATGAAAACAACTGGTGGTTATACACGGTTGGCCCCGGGCAGGTTCACATGGATGGCGATCTTGCACTCTGGTATGCACGTTCACGCTCCAAGTCTTCCGATTTTGACCGGGGCCGACGTCAGCAGGAAGTACTGCGAACCATTTTCCAAAAAGCCCTGCAAACTGACACCTTCAGCAAAATCCCCCAGCTTTACGAAGACTTCTCAAGCACCATCCTCACCGATATGGGACTGGCAGACATGCTGCTCATGTCACCATACGCCGTCAACTTCACCAACGCCAACATCCGCGGCTATTTCATCCGCCCTCCCTACGTCACTTCGTGGACAACCCCCGCAGGCGCGGCGGTTTTGCTCCCCAATGAAACCGAGCTCAACCAAATGCTCCTCGAAGCCACCACACTTTCCACTTTTGCCGAACAGCGCGAAACCATCACCGTCGAAGTGCAAAATGGCTCCCCGTTCGACACCATGGAAAGCCTCGCTGCCTCACGCCTCAATTACGCAGGCTACCAAACCATCCTCTCGAATGCCGACCGCCGCGACTATGCCAACTCCGTCCTGGTGGATTTCACCCCCGGGCAGGATGCCACCCAACGAGAAGCGATCATCGCCACCCTCAACCTGTATACCGCAAATGTAATTTCCCTCCCCGATGCAAACAGCACGGTGCAATATCGAGTCATCCTTGGCAGTGACTATCAGGCCTGTTTCCAGCCACAAGACCTCTCACATTGAAAAAAAAACGGCATCCCCGCCGCCAAGAACGGATTAAATCAACATTACAGTTTCAATCTCGGCAGTTGACAACCTCTCCTATATTCGCTAAACTATACGAAAAGACTATGCGCTAGTACGTAAGGAAGACCTTATGGCAAAAACACCTGATTCCGCTCATATTTCAGCCAAGACCCTGCTCCCTGCCGCCATCCAAGGCTGGGAAATGTTCATGCTCGATCAGGGACGTTCCACAAACACGGTCAAGGCTTTTCTTTCGGATGTCCGCCTGCTGACTCAATTCCTCCCCCCAGACCAATCCATCGGGTCCATCACGACCGAGGATCTCAATCGCTTCTTCACATGGATGGAAAAAGACCGCGGCATTCCATGCAGTCCCAAGACCCTTTCACGGCGTATCACCTCCGTCAAGTCATTTTTCCGTTGGCTCCACCAGCACGGCTCTCTGGTTCTTGACCCCGCTGAAAAAGTGTTACAACGCTCTGCCATCAGCCCGCTTCCGCAAGTACTCACCGACGACGAATACGAGGCAGTTTTGCTGGCAGCAGACCGTCTCCGCAGGGCTTCCAAACCAGATGCCCGCTCCTACACTTTGGTATACCTGCTGCTCACGACAGGCATCAAAAAAAGCGAATGTCTTGGCATCCACATCAACCACATTGACCTTGAAGCCAAGAATGGACCCCATGTATTCATTCGTTACGCCAGCCCTGCCAACCGCTACAAGGAACGCAAGATCCAACTGGCAGAAGACTGGCTCGAAGCCTATAAAGAATATCTCGCCCAATACCAACCCGTTGACCAGGTTTTTGCATGGTCGCCGCGCAGGTTGGAATACCTCCTCGAAGATATCGGAAATGAAGCTGGCCTCACCAAGCACCTCTCCTTCGATATGTGCCGCTGGACCTGTGCCCTGCGTGATTATCAATCAGGCATGGAAGCAGACAACATCCGCCAAAAGCTTGGTGTTTCCAAAATTCAATGGCGCGAGTTGTTCATCAAGATCAGGCAATTGAACGGAGAGATAAAGTAATCGTTCATCGCTAAAAACACCTCAAGAATAATAAAATTTCCCGCTGACTAGAGCGGGAAATTTTTTATTCGGTTATTTTCTCAAGTGGGCCCGAAACAGAAAAATATATGGCGGTCTTGGTGGATTGTGTCAGACGATAGGAATGTGCTGGGCGATACCCCGGCACCCAAATGATCTGGTCGCCAGCGCACAACAAGGGCCAATGATCTCTGGCACGCTGGGGCATTTTCTCGTTGACAAAGAAATCGGAAAGCTTTTGCGAATGACCTTCCAAACCAAGCGGTTCGAAGGTATCTCCCTGATGGCGGACTCGCAATTCAAGCATCTCGGGAACCCGTTCGGCATCCAACCAGATCTGGAACGGATCTTCATTCCTCTCAGCCTGCTCGCGTACCAATGTGGGAATATGCCAACGCTCGCAGCTAAACCGCCACCCACCTGCAAGTTCCACCTGCCCAGGAATTGCCACCTGAACGGGGGTTGTGCTGGGCATTTGCGGCCAGAGGTTGAAGGGGAGTTTCGAATTTTGGGTGCAAACGTACAAAACACCCGCTTCGCGGAACATGCGCAAACCGCCTTTCAAATCCACGCTGGAGGAGTGGGAACGGTCTTTGATCAGGTCGGTTGCCCGTTCCAGGGCGGAAAAGTTCACATCCAGCTTTGGGCGCAGAATCTGCATGGCATGTTTGACCAGATTCCGCTGGAGTCCGATCGAGCGGTTGGCAAGCAGGTCGGCGTCAAAGGCAATGGTATCCTCTTCCACACTGGTAACAACTTCCTGCCATGCATTTTCGAGCGTTTCCATCAGGAGAGAGTAATCACTCTTCAGCGATTGGGACATGCGCAGCACGACATCGCGGAATTTTGGGTTGTAGCTTTCGAGGCTTGGGATCAAAAGGTGGCGGATACGGTTACGCTGAAAATTGATCGAATCGTTGCTTGAGTCGTAATGTGGGCGCAAACCGTTGGCCGCACAAAAGATGGTGGTCTCTTCACGCCAGGTGTTCAGCAACGGGCGCACAATGGGAATCTTGGGGTCAAATGTTTTGATGATGGAGCGATGCGACATTCCCTTTAAACCCGAGATGCCGCTTCCACGCAGGAAATGCATGAGAATGGTTTCCACCTGGTCATCTGCTGTGTGACCTACCGCGACCGCCTGTGCGTTCCTTTCACGTGCCAATTTAAACATGAAGTGGTATCGCAAATTACGGGCCGCTTCTTCCAGTGACAGTTTTTGCTGATCTGCATAAGCGCGCACATCTGCGCCATCAATGATGCAACCCAGCATCAGGCGGGCGGCGATCTTTTCCACCATATGGGCATCCTGCCCGGCTTCGGGGCGGAGTTGGTGATTGAAATGCGCAATAATGATGGAATAGCCCGCCTGCCTCAAGGTTTCCATCAAGCACAAACTATCCGGCCCGCCAGAGACCCCGACAATGATCGGGCGGTCTTTAACGAGGCCGCATTCGTCCTGCAGGGTGGCGTCCATGTTTTCCAGCATCATATCTTTACTTCGCTTTAATTGTGTGCTTTACAAAAACCACAGAGGGGTTTCTGCATCAAAGCCACGGGGCTAAATTTGATATAACTCCACCAACACGCCACCAGTGGATTCAGGGTGGATGAAGGCGTATTTTTTTCCGTCAACCGCGGTGCGCGGCTCTTCGTTGATCAAGCGGATGTTCTTCGCCTTCAACTGTGACATCATTCCTTCGATGTCATCCACTTCAAGGCAGAGGTGATGCATGCCGGGTCCGCGCTTGGCCAGATACTTGGCAATTCCCGAATCGTCAGAAGTGGGCATCACCAATTCCACTTCAGCGCCTGCAACGGGCAAAAAAGCCACCTGCGATTTTTCAGCAGGGACATCTCGTAGTTCATGCAATTGAATTCCAAGCGCATCGCGCCAGAACAAAAGGGATTTTTCCATGTCGTCCACGACGACCGCAACATGATTGACAGCTTTGATTTTTGGCATAGTGTTCCTCAACGGTTGGATTTTACTTCCGATTAACGATTTCAAGCGCCACGGAAATGACCTTTTCCACCCACATGGAGTACATCTTCCCTGATGGATGCAAACGGTCTGGGGCGAGTAATTCAAAATCATCCATTGCCATGCGGGAGATCTCAGTGACATCCACATAATGTGCCCCGGCGGATTTGGTTTCTTCAAGGTTAACTGCATTAAATCCGTCGATTTGCAGGCTGATTGGTTCTGTTTCGCGGGTGGCGGCAAAGGGGGTAAACCCCCAATCGGGAATGGATAACACAATCACATGCTGTGGATCGCCCCCGGCGTATTCAATGGCCTTACCAAGCATAAAGCGGAAATCCTCCCGATAACCATCCAGCGGATAACCGCGATACTGGTCATTCACCCCGATCAAGAGTGTGACGAGATCATACCTTCCTTCGGGCGGGGTGACTTGAATGCCCTCCCAAAGTTCATCCACGGTCCAGCCTGTACGGGCAATGATGGTGGTCTCGGCATGAATTCCCTGTTCTTCCAATTTGGCAGCAAGTTGATTCGGCCAACGCTCGCTTTCCCTCACACTTTCACCGATGGTATAAGAGTCACCGAGAGCAAGATAGCGAATTTCCATTTTTGTTGCATTCTCCACGGTTGGTTCTAAAGGTTGGGAACAGGCAAAAAGAAAAACAGACAGTACAAATGCAATTTTTCTCACAAGGCAAGTATATCAAAAATCGTCCCAGCCAGTTTGGCAGGGACGATTTTTTTCGAATGGGTGAGAGAAGAACTAAAGTGAGCGGACCTTCAGCCACAAGCTCGGAATTCGGCTGATCTTACCCATGGCAGAAAGGCTGGCACGGCGATTGAATACGTTGTAATCGTGTTTTTCGATATCTTCCAAAATACCGCAATAAAAAGTGGATGCCGCTCCGATGGCTAGCTGGCCTTCACGCTCGAGCATTTTCACGCCTTCCCAGGATTCTTCATATAGCTGGCGGGTACGGTCGATCTGGAATTTCATGAACTGGCGCCAACGATCTGTCACTTTTCCTTCGGCAATATCTGCTTCCTGAATACCGTAGAAGACAAGTTCTTCGCGTGGCAGGTAGATGCGCCCGTTACGGTAATCCTCCCCCACATCGCGCAGGATGTTGGTCATTTGCAGGGCAACGCCAAGTTTAATGGCGTAGGGCACAGCATCATGGCCCTTGAAACCGACAATGTACATGCTCATCAACCCCACAGTGGAGGCGACACCGTAGCAATAAGTGGCGAGGTCTTCAAAGGTTTGGTAGCGGGTTTGGGAAAGATCACGCGCCACACCGTCGATTAATTGCAGGGCATAATGATGCGGAATATGGTATCGGGTAAGGGTATCTGCCCAGGCGGAGGCAACCGGGTCATCGGTCGGGGAAGAAGCGGTCTTTACAATGTTGCGCCAATAATCGAGTTCAAAGTCGCGGTCTTTTTTCAACTCGACTTCATCCACAATATCATCCACGGTTCGGCAAAAAGCATACAAGGCACGGACGGCGGAACGTTTTTCTTCAGGAAGCAGCCCGGAAGCCAGGTAGAAAGATTTGGAATGTTCACTGGTGATCTTTGCGGCCTTTTTATAGGCGGCGTGCAGTTGGGCATCTCCAGCCCAGTACGAAAAGAAGGGACGGGCAGAAGTGTGGGGGAAGTGCCCCGCGAGGGCGATCAGTTGGCTTTCCCAATTCGCTTGTGCTTGCATGTTCTCTCCTGTTTTTAGTTTCTCTGAGTAGGGCTAAAACAACGTGCTGATGAAAATATTTTACAGGATATGTCTATTTTGTCAAGGTTTTGCAAAGTATTTTTCAAGCAAACCTTGACAAATACTAGACAAAGCATATAATAACCTAAGACGTTTTTTGAACCTCAAGGAGAAAATTATGCGAAAACAGACCGCAGTAGTGATTGGTGCAGGCATCGGTGGAATCGCCACTGCCGCCCGCCTCGCCAAAAATGGATACGACGTGACCGTTGTGGAGAAAAATGACACCCCCGGCGGACGTTGCAACCAGATTATTCAAGACGGCCACCGCTTCGATATTGGCCCCACCCTGTTCCTTATGCCTGAGGTATGGGAGGAGACCTTTGCCGCGCTCGGCGAAAAACTGAGCGACCACCTTGACCTGCGCCGTATTGATCCAACTTACAAGGTCCGCTTTGATGATGGGCTACAGCTTGAATTGACTTCGAACATCGGCGATATGCAAACCCAGTTGGAAAAAGTGGAAAAGACCGCCTTTACTGGTTTTTTGAATTACATCGCTGAAGGCAGCAAACATTACAAAATATCCCTCGAAAAGTTCGTGGGACGCAATTTCTACAATATTTTTGAGTACTTCAGCCTTTCCAATTTGCCGCTGATCTTTCAACTCAAGGCGTTGGGCAAGCATTACACCAACACAGGTCGTTTCTTCAAAGACGAAAGGCTCAAAGCCGCCTTCACTTTCCAAAACATGTACCTGGGCCTCAGCCCATATGATGCCCCTGCCACCTACTCCCTGCTGCAGTACACAGAACTGGCAGAAGGTGTTTGGTACCCGATGGGCGGCATGTATGCCGGCATTCAGGCTCTGACCCGCATCGCTGAAAAGTTGGGCGTAAAGTTCATCTACGATGCGCCTGTGAAGAAGATCAAAACTGGAAAATCAAAAGTGGATGGCGTGATTCTCGAAGATGGCCGCGAATTGACCGCTGATATTTTCGTCGGCAATGCAGACCTGCCCTACATTTACGACCAGCTTCTGCCTGACCGCGCCGAAGCGAAAAAACTCATCGACGAAAAGCTCTACACCTGCTCCACCATCATGTTCTATTGGGGCGTGGATAAGGAATACTCCCAGATCGCGCATCACAACGTCTTCCTTGGCGGCGAATACAAAGCCTCTTTCGAGAAGATCTTCAACGAACACACCCTGCCCGAAGTGCCATCGTTCTACGTCCATGCACCCAAACGCACCGACCCAGCCGCCGCACCGGAAGGACAGGACACCCTGTATGTACTCGTCCCCGTCGGTCACCTTGACGCCCGTTCTGCACAGGATTGGGATGCCCTGGTTGCCCGCGCCCGCCGCTACGTGCTTGACCGCCTTGCGAAAGAAATGGACGCGGCCGATCTCGAAGCGCATATCAAGTTTGAGATCGTGTACCAGCCCAAAACATGGAAGGAGCGTTTCAACCTCGTCAACGGCTCAGCTTTTGGCCTAAGTCACAATTTCTGGCAGGTTGGTTACCTGCGCCCGCACAACCGTCACAAAACCTACAAAAACATGTACTTTGCAGGCGCATCCACACACCCGGGCACAGGTCTGCCCATTGTCTTGCTCTCAGCCCGCCTGACCACCGAACGCATTCTCAAAGAATTTACGGGCCAACAAGTAGAAGGCTACAAACTGGAAAAAGCAGTTGCACAAGGGTAATTCGGCACAAAGAAGGTACAATAGCCGTGCAAAACCTTTGCAGCTCACCCAATTTCAGCTTGTAACCGGAGTTCATCATGTCCATCAGCAAAAACCCCGCCTTTAACTTAAAAGTCGTCCTGCAAGAAACAGGCATCGCCGCCGACACGCTGCGAGCCTGGGAACGCAGGTATGGCATCCCCATGCCACAACGCACCGCAGGCGGGCATCGTTTGTATTCGCAATATGATATCGAGACGATCAAATGGCTGATGGCCCGACAAGCCGAAGGACTCTCCATCTCTCGTGCAGTGGATCTGTGGAATGAACACAACGCTTCCGGCGCCGACCCGTTGGCTGGTTTTATACCAACAACAAACATCGCCCCGTTGGCGACTCCTGCCATTACCCTTTCAGCCGATACAAGCCTTGACTCCATGCGGGCGCAATGGATCGACGCCTGTCTCAATTTCAGTGAAGCCACTGCCGAGCAGGTTTTGAATCAAGGCTTTTCCATGTTTCCAGTGGAAGTCATCTGCACCGAAGTGCTGCAAAGGGGAATGTCTGAGATCGGCGGTCTTTGGTACGAAAACCGCGCATCGGTTCAACAGGAGCATTTTGCGTCAGGCCTGGCCATGCGTCGACTCGACGCCCTGATCAGCGCTTCACCTGCCCCTTCTCTCAAACAGACCGTGTTGGTGGGATGCCCCCCCAATGAATGGCACACCTTCACCCCGCTTTTGCTCTGCCTGTTACTTCGCCGCCGCGGCTTTGGCGTCATTTACCTCGGAGCCAATGTCCCAGCGGAGCAATTTGAAGAAACCGTTTCCAGTGTGCATGCCAATATGGTCGTCCTTGTGGCTCAAACGCTCATTACCGCGGCCGCCTTACATTCCACTGCACTTTCCCTTGTCAACATGAAAATACCAGTCGGCTTCGGCGGCCGTATCTTCAATATTCATCCAGCCCTCAAAGAATACATCCCCGGTCATTACCTCGGCAACACAGTGACCGCCTCCGTTGAGCGGATCGAACAACTTTTGAAGGGCAACCAGTCCAAGGTTCAGGCAAAAAGCGCCACCGAAGCTCATCACGTTGCGTTGGAGCATTTCAATTCCCAGCGTTTACACATTGAAAGCAGCATCAAGGAAATGCTTCCGCTGTTCGTCGCCAAAGACATTGACACCGGCATTCACTTCCTTGGCGATAACATCGCCGCCGCCCTCCAACTTGGTGATATGGAGCATGTCACCGCCGAATTGGAATGGCTGAAAGTGCTCATGCAATCGCACCAACGTCCTGCCAGCGAACTGGCGGATTTCATGCACAATTACGCCACGGCTGTGGATAAGCACATCAATGGCCGCGGTGAACCGATCAAAGTCTGGCTGAACGAACAAGCCAGACTCACCCAGTTATGACAAAACAAGACATCCTTTCAACCTTTTACCATAAACTTTTACCTCTATTCCCCCCGCGGACCGAAGGCTACCTCAACCGCCTCACCGCGCAGGATTTACAGCACTCCAATTTTCGTTACATCTTTTCCGTGCAAAGCATGATCGAGATCAGTCACATGATCGAAGACTCGGTCATTAACACGCCCGGCGTGGCGGAGACGCACGTCTCTTTCCAATATTTTTCACGCATTCCTGCTCAATTGGAGCAATACAGGAAAGTGTCAGAAGCATCCACTGGTTTGTGGTTGTATGGTGTGCCAGATGCACCCCTGCCCCAGCTTTCCCGCACCATCGGCGTCAGCACAGATGGGACTCCACTGGAAACCTATTGGTTTGTGGTTGCCTATGGCCCAGGTCTTTACGCCACCCTGCTCGCAGAAGAGATCACCCCGGAGGAAGGCCAGCGCATGTACGAAGGTTTTTATACCTTTGAACCAGAGACAGCCTTTCAAGTAGTTTCACTGCTGCACCAAATGTTCCCCATGCAGGTACCGGCGCCGATTGCGCCTCAAGACCAGGAGCACGCCTGACATGAACATACGCATCGTCACAGACAGCACTTGCGATCTGCCAGATGAAGTCACAAAGCAGCAGGCCATTACGGTGATTCCACTGAACATCAATATTGGCAATGACACGTTCCAAGATGGCATTGACCTCACCCGTACTGAATTCTATGCCCGCTTGCCAGAATATTCCCCCTCACCTAAAACCGCAGCGCCCGGGCCTGATGTTTTCAAAAAGGAATACGAACGCCTTGCTGATGAAGGAGCGCGATCGATTCTCTCGATACACATCTCAGAGACATTAAGCGCCACGATCAACTCAGCGCGCACCGCCGCGGAACAATTCACCCGCATCCCGGTCATCGTGCTCGATTCCAGCCAGCTTAGCCTTGGCACAGGCTTTCTGGTTGAAAAAGCTGCGATCATGGGCGCAGCCGGGGAAACGATGGAGATGATCGTCTCAACCCTGCAAAAAACAATGAAGCGGACTTATGTCTTCGCCTCGCTCAAGACACTCGAATACCTCCGCCGCAGCGGACGAATGAACTTCGCGCTTGCCAGTTTCGGCGAACTTTTACAGATCAAACCGCTGCTGCACATGCATCTTGGAAAAGCCACCGCCCACCGCACGCGCACCCAAAAACGGGCAACCGAACGTCTGCTTTCCTGGCTGAATGAATATGCTCCCTATGAAAAACTGGCCGTCTTGCATGCAGGGGCACAGGATGAAGCCGAGGCACTGCGAGAAAAAGTACGCTCGTTCCTGCCCAATGACGATGTTTCCATCATCCAGATCACCCCGGTGCTTGGTGCGCACCTCGGCATCGGCGCACTGGGGTTTGCCTGCATTTCAAAGGAATAAGCTCATGAAAATTGCAAAACTCATTTCCATTCTCGGCATTCTTGCCATGACCGCCGCTCTCGTCAACGGGTTTACCCGCGGAGACTTCTTCGGCGAGGGCGGTCAGCTGGCCGCCATGCCGTGGGGCATTGTTTCACTTGTGGACCTGTACACCGGCTTCACCCTCTTTTCAGGCTGGATCATTTTCCGTGAAAAGTCACTGCCCGTCGCCATTGCATGGACAGTAGCCATGATGGTCCTCGGCTTCTTCGCTGGCAGTCTCTACGCTTTCATTGCCCTGCAAACCAGCGGCAATGACTGGCGCAAATTCTGGCTCGGAAAACATGCCTGAAAGAACACTCGCGCCACAGGGCAAGGGGCGTGAACTTCTTGAAGAATTGCAAACGGTCTTTGCAGGCCGCAATTCCTTCATGGACGCGATCCTTCCGCCGATTCTCTTTTTGGCGGTCAATGGCTTGGTGAATTTTCAAGCCGCCATGTGGAGCGCACTGGCCCTTGCCATCTTCTTCGCCGCGTTTCGCATCGTTCGAAAACAGTCGCTGATGTACGCGCTGGCAGGAGTGGGCAGTGTGGCGGCCGCCATTGGAATTGCCTGGTTCCTTGGCAAGTCTGAGGGATTTTTTCTGCCCGGGCTCATTAGCGGAAGTGTGACCCTGTTCCTGACCATTTTGAGTCTGGTCATCCGCCGCCCCATGGTGGCATGGACCAGCTACCTGGCCCGCCGCTGGCCCCTGGAATGGTATTGGCATCCGCTTGTGATGCCCGCTTACAGTGAAGTGACTTTTGCATGGGCTGTCTTTTTTGCCATCCGTCTGCTTTACCAGTTCGTATTTTTTCAAGATGCTGATGTCAATTCGCTGGCGGCTCTCAATTTCATCACAGGCTGGCCTGCCACAGTTCTGTTATTGGTGGTGAGTTATCTCTACGGCACATGGCGACTCGCCCAACTGCGCGGCCCCAGCGTACAGGAATTTCTCGACGACTCCCCCGCCCCGTGGCAGGGTCAGCGACGCGGTTTCTAATCAACTTTATAAAAGGAAAATCCTCAATGAAAACAACAGATCGCAACGCACTCATCGCATTTCCCATTTTGATATTGATCGGTGCTCTGGTGGCTCTGGCTGGCAGTCAGGGCGGCGCTTCGATCGCCGGAGTTCCGTTATTTGCCGCATCGGTTGGGCTGGCATTCTTAATTCAATGGCTGGTTTTCATTCCCGCCTACCTGATGCAGACTGAGAAATTCTTCGATCTGACAGGCAGCCTTACCTATATTTCAGTCACCATCATTGCAGTGATTTTTAGCGGAACGATGGATGGAAGGTCCGTTCTTCTGGCGGCGCTTGTAGTCATTTGGGCGGTTCGCCTGGGAAGTTTCCTGTTCAACCGAATTAGAAAAGCAGGCAAGGATGACCGTTTCGATGAAATCAAACCCTCCTTCATTCGTTTTCTGAATGTTTGGACCATTCAGGGTTTGTGGGTGACTTTTACGATGGCAGCGGCTCTGGTCGCCATTACCACAAGCACCAAAAAGGGTCTGGATGTATTTGCCATCATCGGCCTTGTGATCTGGGTTTTCGGATTTGTGTTCGAAGTTGTCGCCGATTCGCAAAAAAGCCGTTTCAATGCAAACCCTGCCAATAAAGGCAGGTTCATTCAGACAGGCCTCTGGGCACGTTCACGTCATCCCAATTATTTTGGCGAGATCGTTCTCTGGCTGGGCATTGCTGTGATCGCCATTCCCGTTTTGCAGGGCTGGCAATGGGTTGCGTTGATCTCCCCCTTGTTCGTCACCCTGCTGTTGACCCGCGTCAGCGGTGTGCCACTGCTCGAGAAAAAAGCCGATCAAAAATGGGGCGGGCAGGAAGATTACGAAGCCTACAAAAAGAAAACCCCCGTATTGATCCCGCGTTTGTAATTCAAACAGAAAAGAAACATGATCATTCAAATCTTGCAAATCATCGCAGCCATTGCCACCATCCTCACAGGGTTGGTCTCGCTCTTCAAGCCAGAGTCAGTGACGGGGTTTACGGGCCTCCGTCCCGAAGGCGGACGCGGCATTACCGAGATCCGCGCCGTACTGGGTGGATTCTTCGTCGCACTTGGCGCTGCACCATTGATGCTTAATTCGCCTGTCGCCTACACCATGCTCGGCATGGCCTACCTGGTTGTAGGCGTGGTGCGCGGCGTTTCCATGTGGGTGGATAAATCTGTCACCCAATCCAACATCATCAGCCTTGTGGTTGAAATCATTTTCGGTGTGATCCTGGTGGTTCCCGTATGAGTCGTGCTGAACTCAACAAACCCGCCCCCAATTTCACATTGACCGATTTCAACGGCAATGAGATCAGCCTCACAGATTTTCACTTGAAGAAGAACGTCCTGCTCGTTTTCAATCGCGGCTTTTTCTGACCCTTCTGCCGACGGCACATGGCGCAGTTGCGCCAGGATTACAACAAATTCACAGAACAAGACACCGTGATCTTGGTGGTTGGACCTGAAAACAGTCTGGCATTTTCGTTGTACTGGAAAACCAATTCCCTGCCATTCATTGGCCTGCCCGACCCCAGCCACACGGTCTTGAAGCGCTACGGGCAGGAAGTAAACCTCTTCAAGTTTGGGCGCATGCCCGCCCAGGTCGCCATCGATAAAAATGGGATCGCCCGTTTCGTCCACTATGGGCATGACGCACGCGACATCCCCACCAACGAGGAAATCCTCGAATTATTGGAATCCATGAACAAAGAATCGATTACATCGTAAAAGGAATTTATGAACAACAAACGCCTCTTTTCAATCATCCTGGTCGTATTTATTGACTTGCTCGGGTTCAGCCTGATCCTGCCGCTCCTGCCATATTACGCAGAGACTTTCAATGCCAACGAAACCATCACAGGGATCCTGATCGCCTCCTACGCAGTGATGCAGTTGATCGGCGCGCCTTTGCTTGGCCGCCTCTCAGACCGCTTCGGTCGTCGCCCCGTTTTGCTGATCAGCGTCTTCGGCACCTTCATCGGCTTTTTGCTGCTCGGCTTCGCCAACGCCCTGTGGATGCTCTTCGCCAGCCGCATTTTGGATGGCTTAACAGGCGGCAATCTAAGCGTGGCTCAGGCGTACATCTCAGACGTGACCGACGAAAAAAGCCGCTCAAAAGGACTCGGCATGGTCGGTGCTGCCTTCGGGCTTGGGTTCATTATCGGCCCGGTCACTGGCGGGTTGCTCAGCCAATGGGGATATGCCGTGCCAGCGTTTGTCGCAGCAGGCATCTCGTTCCTCAACCTTATTCTGATCTACGCCTGGCTGCCTGAATCGCTTACCGAAGAAAAACGCAACCAGATGACCGAAAAACGCCCAGCCGTCACCCTGCAGGCATTGATCGTTGCATTCAAACGCCCGTTTACTGGCTCCCTGCTCATCACCCGCTTCTTTTACGGGCTGGCCTTTTCCATCTTCCAAACCATCTTCTCGCTGTATGCGCTGGCAAAATTTGATCTCACCGCCCGCGATACAGGCTTCGTGTTGACCTACGTCGGCGTCCTGGCGGTCATCGTACAGGGCTTTCTCGTTGGGCGTCTGACCACCCAGTTCCGTGAAGACCTGCTCATTACCGTTTCTGTGGTGTTGATGGGCATTTCTCTGCTGGGTTGGGCATTGGCTCCTTCTGTGCTGTGGCTGTACATCATCATGACCCCCACCGCCATTTCTGGCGGCCTGCTCAACACCCTGCTCTCCAGCACACTGACCAAAGCCGTGGCCCCACAGGAGATCGGCGGCATCCTTGGCCTTTCCGCCGCAGTGGAAAGCGCCACCCGTATTATCGCCCCCCTGCTGGGCGGCGTGCTCCTGCAACAGGTCGGCACCTGGGCACCGGGCGCATTCGGCGCCGTTGTGATGACGGGCGTCAGCCTGTATGTATTCACCACCATTTACAACCACCCCATTGTTGCCACACTGAAACAAGGAAAGACCGCCCCCGTCCCCGCATCGGATTAACCAATCCACAGGCAATGGCATGTCAGGAGCTGAACATGACCGATAAAACCACCCGTTACGAATTGCCACCCTCAGGCATCACCCTGCTTGGATATGTGGTCCGTCGTATGCACAAAACCCGCTGGCTGCTGCCAGTGCCCGATTTGCTTGTGCAGGGAAAAACCGACATGGCGTTATTCAACGTTGCCATGTATGCCGTTGCCTCTTCCACATCTTTCGGACGGGCATATTATCAGCCGCAATTCAACTCCGCAGGCGCAGAGATCACCGAAACAGACCCGCTCACAGGCGCAAACGTCACCGCAAAATTGGTTGCCACCTCGCCGCATTATTTCATCACCTACACCGCCGCCATGCCAAACGGCGATCTCTTCACTGGCAGCGAAGAGATCACAGGCACCACCGTCGGCCTGCGCGGATTGGGCATGCCTGCCCCATCCAAATTCACCTTCACATCGGGCGGGTACACCGCCGAACTCTCAGGCGTTCTCACCAGCGAGCTTGCGCTTTCACTCATTGGCCGCACCCGCATCCGCGCATACGGCTTCCTCAACTTCAAAGACAACGCAGGCAACACAGGCAAACTCAACCTGGATCGCAGCAGAAAGATCAAAATTGATATCAACGACAAAGCCATGGAGCCCAAATTCATATGACTTCGATCTGGTGGATTCGCCGCGATTTACGTCTGACTGACAACCTTGCGCTTCATTCTGCGCTGAAAACGGGTGACGTCATCCCGGTCTTCATCATCGACCCGGCATTTTCCTCTCAATCGCCGCGCCGACGAAGTTTCCTCTACGAAGGGCTGCACACCCTGGATCAGGACCTAAAAAAACGCGGCTCGTACCTTGTCCTCCGCACAGGCAGGCCAGTGGACGTGCTGCATCAACTCATGCAGGAAACAAAAGCGCAGGCTGTTTTCGCCGAGGAAGATTTCACACCCTATGCCCATAAACGTGACACCCATGTGGCTCAATCTGTGCCGCTGCACCTGCTTCCCGGGCAAACCGCTCAACACCCCAGCCGTGTGCATAAACAGGATGGCAAACCATACACGGTGTACACACCATATTCCAAAACATGGAAGGCCATGTTGGAGGAAATCGAACTCGTTCCCGCGCCAGATGTCATCCCCACACCGGCAGGGATCTCCACAGAGCCGATCCCTGCTTTTGGCGTGAATCCGCTTTTTCCAGCAGGTGAGCAGGAAGCACTGACCCGCCTCGATGAATTTGCTTTCAAACGCATCCACGCCTACGATGAAGCCCGCAACCGCATGGACCTGGACGGAACATCATCGCTTTCACCGTATTTGCGGTTTGGAATGCTTGGGCTAAGACAAGCCGTCAGGTTGGCGAAGCAGGCTTCGGCGGAGTCACGAGGCGCTGAAATCTGGTTGAACGAATTGATCTGGCGCGAGTTCTACATCCAGATTCTGTATCATTTTCCATACGTCAGTCATCGTGAATTCAACCCCGCGTTGATGGGGATCAGGTGGCGAAACAACATCGAAGAATTTGAATGTTGGAAGGAAGGCAGGACAGGCGTACCCATTGTGGATGCGGCCATGCGCCAACTGAAAGAAACAGGCTGGATGCACAACCGCGCGCGCATGATCGTGGCTTCGTTTTTGGTGAAAGACCTGCTGATCGACTGGCGCTGGGGCGAGGCATGGTTCATGGAATGTCTGCTCGACGGCGACCCCGCTGCAAACAATGGCGGCTGGCAATGGACGGCTGGCACAGGCACCGATGCCGCTCCATATTTCAGAATCTTCAACCCTGTTCTGCAAAGTGCAAAATTCGACCCGCTGGGCGAATATATTCGCAAATGGGTGCATGAGTTGCGAGGATTGAACGAAAAGGAAATCCATGCGCCATGGGAACACGGTGTCAAAATCAGCGGCTACCCTGAAAAACCGATCGTGGACCGTGCCCTCGTCAAAGAAAGAACCCTGCAAGCGTACAAACAGGTAAAAAGCGAAAGATGAAGACTCCCCTTCATGCATCCGCACCTTCAACTTGCAACCTGAAACCTTCAACTACATGAATTCAAAAATCACCCCCGAACTCGGACGCGCAGCCATGCGCGCACTTTTCGAAACAAGATCGCCGCTCGGCCCGCTGAAAGTGATGGCACAGCATGTCGGCCGCTTTTTTCAAATTCCACTGCCTGGTTTTCGACCCTATGTGGTCTTTGGCCCGGAGGCGGCCCGTAAAGTGCTGATCACCGAACGCGACAAGGTGCTCTGGCGCAACACCGACCCCGTAACCGACCTGCTTGGGCGTGGGGTTCTTATCACCGACGGTAAAGAACATGACCACTACCGCGAGCTGATGGAGCCGCCACTACACCCGTCGAATCTTTCTGGCTATACGCAAATGATGCTCGAAAAAACTGACCAAGTCACCTCACACTGGAAAAGCGGCGACACAGTGGACATGCTTGTTGAAAGTCGCAAGATCGCCTTGCTGATCATCATGCAAACCCTATTCAGCAAGGATGTGTGGGCCGACCTGCCCCGCATCTGGAAGCCGATCCTCAAAGCCATAGACTTCATCTCGCCCGGGGCATGGATCATATGGCGGAATGTGCCGCGATTTGGGTATCGCAAGCCGCTGCGCGAATTGGATGATTACTTGTTTGAGATCATTGAAGAAAGGCGAAAGACGAAACAAGCGCCCCATGACCTGCTCCAGCACTTAATCGACGCAGGCCTGACTGACAAAGTCATCCGTGACCAGATGCTGACAATGATGATCGCCGGGCACGATACATCCACCGCTTTGCTGGCATGGACCTTCGCGCTACTGGGTCAGCACCCCGAAACGCTCAAACATGTTCTTGCGGAGGTCCATTCAAAAGACAGGTCGCCGCTGCTCGACCATGTCATCAAGGAAAGCTTACGGCTGTACCCACCCATTCACATCGGCAACCGCCGCGTGGCAAAGACCATGGAATTCGCAGAAGGCACAGTCCCTGCTGGCGAAAGGATGTTTTACTCCATCTACCTGACCCATCGCGACCCATCCATCTGGGAAAACGCCGAAGAATTCCAACCCGAACGCTTCGCCCACGGAAGAAAAACACCACCGATGAGTTACATCCCCTTCGGCGGCGGTCCACGGGCCTGCATCGGTGCAGCGTTTGGCCAGGCCGAAGCACGGATCGTACTGACCAGACTGTTGCAGACCTTTTCATTTGAACCGATGAACCCAGATAAGATCCACGCGCACATGGGAGCCACTCTTGAGCCGCGCCCAGGCGTATTGATGAAAGTACAACCCCTAATTCCATGACCTACTTCGGTTTCCTTTTACGCTTCCTCGTCATCCCCATCCTCATCTTCCTCGCAATCACATGGTGGGACAACAAGAACAACCGCCCCACACTGGGGTTCACCAATGGCCGCGCAGTGTGGATCGCAATCCTTGTTCACATCCTTCTGGCGGTAACCTACACCACGCCGTGGGATAACTACCTCGTTGCCACTGGGGTATGGTTTTACAACCCCAACCTCGTCACAGGCATCGTGTTTGGTTACGTTCCCATCGAGGAATATACTTTTTTTGTGCTTGAAACCATCCTCTCCGGGCTGTGGTGGTGGTTCCTCGCCCGCAGAATTTCGGAGCCAGGTGGCTTCAAGGCATCCATGCCAGCGCGGGTTACTTCGTCCATTGTTTTGTTCATTGCATGGGTGATCTTTACAGCGATCTTTTTCAGCAACAACGAGCCGCTCACCTATCTTTCCATTACCCTCTTTTGGGCATTCCCTGCCATCCTTCCGCAATTGCTCTACGGCGCAGATATTTTGTGGCACCACCGCACGCTGGTTTTGCTCGGCATCCTTATCCCCGGTACCTATCTTTCGCTGATGGATATCATCGCGCTCAACGAAACCACCTGGTCCATTTCAAAGGCGCAAACCACAGGGATCTTATTTTTCGGCATCCTGCCCCTTGAAGAGGTGGTTTTCTTTTTCATCACCAACATCCTCATCACCTTCGGTATGACACTTTTGCTGTCCAACATTGGCAGGCAAAGGTTCAGCGATTGGAAACTCAACAACTACAAAGGCCTCCCATGAAACTCGAACAATTCAAAAAACAACAATTTCTCAACATCGAATCCTTCCGCAAAAACGGACAGGCCGTCAAAACCCCGGTCTGGTTCGTGCAGGATGGAGAAACGCTTCTTGTCTGGACCCAGGCTGGATCTGGCAAAGCCAAACGGATTCGCAGGGATGGAAAGATCCGCATTGCGCCATGCACAGGGTCGGGTGAACTTCTCGGTGAATGGGCCCCTGCATACGCCAAAACGAACGAATCCGTTGAAACAGTCAAGCACACGACCACTTTGATGAAGAAAAAATACGGTCTGTTCTTCACCATCTTCGGCTTCATCGGCAGAATGCGCGGCGGTTCAAACTACACCACGATCAGTATTCAACTGCAAAACCAGTGAGACAGTCACAGGTCATGCACCAACAAAAAGAGGCAGCTGCGAGGCTGCCTCTTTTTACTTTTTCGTACGCTCTACTTTCCTCTACCCCATGTTCTTCTTCATTACCCGCTTCAATGCGACCCTGTAAATCTCGGTCAGTTTTTCGCCCATGGCTTTGGCTTCAGGGTTATCCGCACCTTGCGAGTCCATCTGGGCAACCAGTCCGCTCAAGGCATCGATGAACTGCTGATTAACCATCTCTTCGTTCTGTGAGAGCATCGCATCCAACGTGGCTTCATCAGGAGCCTGGAGCAAATGCTCAATGAACGCAACCTCTGGCGGAGTGCTGGCAGCCTGCAAAACCTGCACCATCTTTTGTAATTTACCCATGCGGGCATAGTCATTCTTTTCAGAAGCCTGCCTCAACAACTGATTGACCACCTCCACTGCGTCCTGGGTGAAGTTCTCAAGGTTTTCCTGTGTGGCCCTTTCAATATCTTCCTGGGCCAGCAAATTCTCTACAAAATCCTGGGCCTGTTTGTAACGGGCCTCCATTTGCTTGTCCACATCGCTGACGAAGCCCAGCACTTTATCGCGAATGCCTTCCATACGGGACTTTTCTTCACCAGCCGCTTTTTCGATTTTCTCGGTGAGCAACTGAAAGAAGACATAATCCATGCCGCCGCGAGCCAGCGAAACATAGGCGCGGATACGGGAATCATTTTGCGATTCGAGGACAAAATCCAGCAGCTTTTCGCGGGTCAAACCCTGACCTGCATCCTGCAATGTCTTTTGGGCAGCTTCCAACTCTGCAACAGAATCACGCAACTGACGGCCAAAGGCGGTTTCATCCAACAATTGACGCTGCAGGTCGATCAATGCGCGTGCAATGGTTTCCTGTCCGCTTTGCATGGCGTTTTGGGCGATGCGGCTGAAAAGCGAGAAGAATTGTTCGTCGATCGCGTTTTCGTTCTGGCGGATCATCTCAAGGCGGGCATCTGCCGAAGTCATGCGAATCAACTTTTCGATCAGCATGACCCGTTCCTGCTGGGTCTTGATCATCTCCGATGAAATTCCATCCTTGTTGAGGATGGTTTCGATCATCGATTCATAGGTCAGGTTGGCTTGCGGTTTGAGCAGGTATGCCTTGCGCTTTTCAAGCGGCAAACGCTCTGTCACCTGCTTGATCAATGGACCGATCAATTTCTCCTGCTCGTTGACAGGTAACCCCAACTCAAATGGGAAAAAAGTGAGCAGGAGTTCCTTGTCATTGTCGTGATAGACAACGGGTGTGGCAAGGCGGCCTTCATATCCGCAATACTGACAGCGGGCATGGTTCGACTGTCCGCTCAGCAGGCGCTGTTTGGCGGCGGGTTCGTGCGTCACATCGAACAACTGCTCGACATTGGCGGGAATCATCTGTTTACAACGAGGACAAGCAATGGTGGTTTGAGGCATTTACGATTTCCGATTTACGATTTTGGATTTACGATCAACATTCGATCGTTCGATATTCGGAAAAAGCAGGCCGAACATCGAACGATCCATTTTTTGAAGTTCTTTATCCCAGCAGTTCTTCCAAACGATTGATGTAGCCTTCCATCACGGCGAAGGTCTCTTCCACAGGTTTGGGGGTGGTCAGGTCTACGCCTGCATTCTTCAAGACATTGAGCGAGTAATCTGAATTGCCAGCCTTGAGGAAGCCGAGGTAGTCTTCCACGGCGTTGGGTTCCTTGCGCAAAATGCGGCCTGCCAAGGCATGAGCACCTGAAATCCCTGTAGCGTAGGCATACACGTAATAATCTGCAAAGAGATGCGGGAAGGTGGCCCAGGTCATGCCGACGCGTTCGCGGTCCATGTCAAAGTGCGGACCAAACCCCTCGGCGAACAGATCAGCCATCAGTTCGATCATGGAATCGGCGGTCAACGGTTCACCGCGTTCGGCGCGCTGGTGCGTCTCCAGTTCGAAACGGGCCAGAGTCGGCATTTGGAAGAAATAGCGGAACATGTTGCTGCCCACCGCTTCAAGGATCAACGCGACCTGGAAGTTTTTGTCTTTCACGGTGTTGAGCAAATGTCCGCGCAGCAAAGCCTGATTGAAATTGGAGGCTACTTCAGCCACGAACAGCGAATAATCGGTGTTGATGAACTGCTGGTTCTTGAAGGTGTAATAGGTATGCATCGAGTGGCCGAGTTCATGCGCAAGCGTACTCATGCTGACCATTTCATCGGTGTAACTCATCATGATAAAGGGATGCGTACCATACGAACCCGAGGAAAATGCGCCATGCCCCTTGCCCTGATTCGGGTACACATCCACCCAGCGTTCGGTGGTGCAGGCGCGCCGTACCTGAGCGGTGTATTCCTTGCCGAGCGGGGCAAGGCCTTCACAGATCATATCCACGGCTTTGTCGTAGGGGATCTTCACCTTCTTCTTTTCGATGGGCGCCCAGATGTCGTAATATGCGAATTTCTTCAAACCCAGCGCCTTGCGGCGGATATCGAAATAACGATGCCAGACAGGGATGTTTTTCTTGAAAGTGTCGATAAGGTTGTGAAAGACATCCGTGCTGATGTTGAGATCGAACAGCGACGCTGAAAGCGTGGATTCGTGTTTTCGCACACGCATATTGAACACGTTGGATTGAATATTATGCGCGAGGTTGCTGGCCAGCGTGTTTTTGTGCGCCACATATTGATCCATGTAGGTAATGTAAGCAGCCTTACGCGCTTTGCGGTCCACAAGCCCCATCAACTGCGTATCGTAATTCCCCTGCATCACATCGAAGGATTTGCCTGCGCTATCCTTGATGGATTTGAATTTGAAATCGGCATTGGTCAACATGCTGGTGGAGTTATAAAAACCACCAAGGGGCTCGCTTACCATGCCAAGCACTTCTTCCACTTCTGCCGAGCGCACGTGTGCCTGCTTGCGGAAAAGGTTTTCGACATAGAACTTGTAAACGCCAAGTTTTTCTTCCTGCTGAAAGAATTGGTCAAGTTTGTCTTTACCGATCTCAAGCAACTCAGGCTGAAGGAACGAAACTGCCGAGGCCACCTGTCCGTACATACCGCCCGCCTTGGCACGCATCCCTGCCGCGGTTTGATCGGTGGTGTTCACCGAATAGGAAAAGCTCGCATACATGTAAGCCTTTTGAGCGCGGATCAGGATCGCCTCGAAAGCCTGAAAACCTGCAAGCAAAGCGGCGGCACTTTCGCCCAAACCACCTTGATGTTTCTTCACCTCGGGGATATCTGCAATAATCTGCTCAACTTCTTTTTCCCAGGCTTTATCACTTGGGAAAACACTTTCAGAATTCCATTTATACTTTTTATCGATTTTACTGCGTGGAGGGATGGAAGTAGCCATGGGGTATCCTTTTCATCAATCAATTATTTTTCGATTTTACCATTGCAAGCACAACACTTAATTTCATTATCGAGGCAGGGAGAAACAAATCCTCGCACCAGATTCAGATTTTGCCGAGCCCGTCACAGCATCCGCCCAAATATGCCCACCATGCGCTTCCACGATGGCACGCGCAAGGTAAAGCCCAAGGCCCGCCCCCTTTGTTTGTTTTACGGCATTTGTCGAACGATAAAAACGGTCAAAGATGTGAGGCAGGTCTTTGGCTTCAATCCCTGGGCCTTCATCGCTTACGCAAACGATCACCTGCTCTGGCAATACACTCCCGCTGATCTTGATCTCACCCTTCGGCGCATATTTCAACGAATTGGAAACCAGGTTTGAGATCACCTGCTCCAAACGATTTTCATCCCCCAAAATAACGGGGAAATTCGACGGGAAATCGGTGACAATGCTATGCTTCGGAGATTGCGACGCAAACCGCTCGCTCACCCTTAACGCAAGGCTGGGTACGGCGACATCAGCCTGATTCAAGCTGAGACCACCCGCCTGCAGCCGTGAAGCATCCAGCAAGTCATCCACCATCTTCGACAAACGGTCCGCCTCTTCTTCGATAACGGCCAGCGAATCATTGATGGTGTGTTTATCCCAGCGTGCATCATCACGCCGCAACGTGGAGGCGTAACCCTTGATCAAAGCTACCGGGGTACGCAACTCATGGCTGACAATGGAAATAAACGTCGCTTTGATCTCATCCGCTGTGCGGAAATGGGTAATGTCACGCACGCTAAGAATGACGTTACGGAGCTTGCCTTCTTCAGACAGCAAGGGAGCGTAGGTAATTCCCACTGGAAGCGGCGGTGGCGCAGGTTTCGCAAGGTCACCTTCTACGTACAGGGTTGCGTTCGGTGTGAGCGGCCAGCCCTCCGCCACCGAATCTTCAAGGGTAATGCCTTGCGGTGTCTTTTTCCACTTGATGATATCTGCATGGTTTTTCCCAGTGATCTCCTCACGAGGTTGACCAAATAATTTTTCAAAAGCGCCGTTACAACGTTCGATGTCGAGGTTTGCATCCAAAATCAAAATGCCATCTGCCGCTGATTCGAGTAATGCATCCAGCCTTTTCTTTTCATAAGAAACCTGACCGTACAACTGCGCGTTATACACGGCGATGGCAGCCTGATCGGCAAAGGATTGCAACAGAACGCGGTCATCGGGGGTAAACAAGTCGGCGTAATTGCGGAAGATAAAGATCACACCAATGACCTGTCCATGTGCAGCAAGGGGCAGACCAGTGCCGTTTAATAACCCCATGCTGGCAGTATAGGTCAGATTTTTCAACATGCGGTTCAGTTCACGCACGTCCAATTCGCGAACTTTTTCTTCGGCAAGCAACGGGGTTAAGTAGGAGAGAAATGCCGGGGCAATGCCATGTGCCGCGCTGACGCGCCAGCCGTCGGCTTGTTTGAGAGCGATCAGTCCAGCCTGCCCGGCCAACATCTCAATCGAAACGCGCAAAATTCGCGCCAGCAACTTTTCAAGGTCTAGTTCTTCAGTGATCAGGCGCGAAATTTCCAGCAAATAATCGCGTTGACGGACGCGAAAATCGGGAAGCATCGAAGGAATAATGGACATTGCTGTTATTTTATCACTGCGCTACGGCAAAAGGCAAAAACAGCCAAACCCACCTCTGGATAACATATTTGTTTTGCTTGCATTAATGAAGGGAAATAACATTGCAAGTAAGTTAACATGGTTGTAAAATGATGAGAAATTAATAGTACTTAAGGCTAATTTCAGATATCCTTCATGTAAATTGTTGCAATTTTCAGCCTTCATTCTGATTTTGCAGGAGCAAATGATGAGAATTTTTTCAATCCAAGCGTTCAATCAATCCAAATCTGCCATGGTTCGCCTGTTCGTTTTTGTTTTGCTTTTGGCGTCCATGCTGGCACAGGAGCATGTGCCGGGGGTACAGGCTCAGGCGGGGACACCCCAACTCATTTTGACCAAAACCATTGAGGGTGGCGCAACCACGGCCAGCCTTGGCGATACGATCCGGTATCGCATCCGTTTTGAGTGCAGCAGTCTGACAACCTCCTGCGGACAAATGGAAATTACCGATGTGCTCCCTGCCGGGCTGACGTATGCCCCACCCCCGGCTTCTTCAGCACCGACCGGTTTCACCATTACAGAAGCCCCGGCTGGAACGATTACCATTACAAAAGATGACAACAACCTGCTCGATGGTACCCAGTACGATGTGGTCATCGCCGCAACGATTGATTATGATCTTCGTCCTCTTCCTGCCACCATCAACAACACAGTCAATGGACGGGTGGATCCGCCCGGCGCCGTCAGCTGGCAAAACGCAACTCCTGCAAGCGCACCTCCCATCACTGTGAGCAATGTCGGTGAATATTGGGATCTGACAAAGACCTTGTATAGTCCGTCCGTCAACCCCACCATCAATACAGATGTTACCTATCGCATCCAACTCTGTCCAACCACACCGCCGCCCGGCACCAGCAACGTGGCGCTTGAAAACATTACGATCACAGATACCCTTCCCACAGGAGCAACGTTTGTCTCTGCCAGCGATGCAGGCACAGAGGCAGCCGGTGTTGTAACCTGGCCGCTCATTGCGGGGCCTGTCTTC
Organism: Anaerolineales bacterium; assembly: GCA_035339375.1. Lineage (GTDB taxonomy): Bacteria > Chloroflexota > Anaerolineae > Anaerolineales > Villigracilaceae > Villigracilis. The sequence goes on from DAOQID010000006.1 coordinate 31,341, forward strand.
CCACCCACCTGTGTTACCCGTTATGTCACAATTCGATATAACAGCCCAACCTTTGCAGTAGGCAACAATGTTACGAACACAGCCAACGCCAGCGGCACATACACGGATTCAGGCGGTGGTACGATAGGACCAATCAGCATCGCCACTGACCCAATCACCCATCCGATTGCCACCGTGCTGGAAGTTCCCACTTACAGCAAGAATGATCAAGGGGATCCAGTGGGTATCACTGGAACTGCCCGGTTTGTGTTGACGCTCAACACAAACGGCACGAACTCGCCAGCCAATGATCTGATTCTCATTGATACACTGCCTCCTGAATTACAGGTTACTTCAGTGACCAGCGGTCAGTGGAATGCTGCATTTAATTATGTTCGGGCTTATGTGGAATACTCCACCAACTATGGCAGCAGTTATACAGCTTTTCCGGGCCAGCCCATCAGCTACAACAGTAATGCCACATACACTGCGCCCGCTGCCAACATAACCAACGTTCGCTGGCGTTTTGAATACGATCCCGATGCGGCGGCACCTTTCGCATTTACACAGGCTGGGCTTCCCTTCGCTTGGGCGTTTACCACCAGCCCGCAAATCCGTGTAACCCCGCGTGCAACGGCAACAACCGCAGATGCTCCTTCGGGCGTAGCCATGCCTGCAGCTGTTGCAGGGACACGCTATGAAAACTGTCTGCAAACCAGCCGTACCAGCAATGCAGGTGCCCCCGTAACTGACCCATGCGATATTGAAGGGATGACAGTTCAAGGCACATTGGCCAGTTTGCGTGCATCGAAGGCTGAGACCCGCGGCACCAGTTGGGATGCTGATAACGATCCGCTCATTAATACATTTACCAGTGACAGCACTTTATTGCCAGGTGATACCCTGCGCTATACCATCACGGTCAGTGTTACTGAGCGTTCATCTCAGGCGATGATCGACCCAACCATTCTTGATACGATTCCCGCTGACTTGATCTTCGTCCGCAATGGAACGGCATCAGTCAACGGTACCGGTTGTCCAGCACTTGCCAGTCAGCCGACTTTCACCCAAGCAGGCACACAACTGAAATGGGACTTCACAGGTTTCTCGCTCGATCATCAACCCAGCGGACTTGGCAGCTGCAACCTGGTCGTTGAGTTCTATGCCCGCATCCCCGCCGGACAAACCCCAGGTACCCGCACCAATGACCTGATCCTTGTCACCGACTCGGATGACATCGTATGCGAAAACGGCACAGAGATCGTTGACACTACAGATATCGATAGCGATGCCAACAACACCGAGCCCGCCTGTCAAAATCCAGATACTTATGTGGTGGAGCGTTCAGCTGCATTACGCGGTGAAAAATGGATTCGTAGTGTCGATCCTGAAAACAGTGTAGTGGTCGACTCTACCACCTTCCAACCCAGTGCCTCTTGTCCGGATGGCGGCACTGTAGGTTTGGCTGGAGGCGGCAGCAACCCCTTCACCAGATTCCCCTGTATCTCACAGGCATTCCCTGAAGGAGCTTTAAGCATCGGTCAACGCGTTCCACCGCCGCTTAACTCTGCCCTGGATGATTTCGAATACAACTTGCGCATCTACAACGATGGCAATGTCGAAATGTTAAGTTACGCCCTGTATGATATTTTCCCCTATTATGGCGACACCGGCTCCGGCGGTACTTTGGCCAATTCCCCACGCCTCTCAGAATTCCGCCCGATCCTGCGTGGACCTGTGGAATTTATCAGCGGTCCAAGCCTAAGCAGCACCGACTTCACCATCGAATATAACAACACCACCAATCCCTGCCGTCCGGAAGTGTTCAATCAGCCTGCAGGCACTCCTAATATCCCAGCCGGGTGTAACAACACCTGGAGTTCCACCTGGTCGGCAGATGCACGCTCATTCCGCATTTTGCTGAATTCCCCGGCCGTCATCCCGCCATCTGCCACCACCTCCGAAGTACGCTTCGGCATTCCCATGTACATTCCCAAGGATGCGCCCACAGTCGGCGTATTTGACAACAACGACCCGTTGTCACTTGAAATTGCATGGAATTCATTCTCACACGTCGGTTCTTACGACAGCGACCCCAATGTCCCAGTCGTCATTCAAGACTTGCTGGCATCTGAACCGCGCAAGGTCGGTATCACCATTCCCGAACGCATGAGCGTTGGTAACCGCGTCTGGCGTGACTCGGATAACAGCGGTCACATCGATGCCCCAGATGATATCGCCCCCGGTATTGCAGGGGTAACGGTTAACCTATACCGTGATGTGGATGATGATGGAATACCCGACGGGCCAGCCATTGCCACCACCACTACGGATTCTCTCGGCTACTATCTGTTCAGCAATATTCCTCATGATCTGGCAGATGTTAATAACAACCGCTACCTTATTGGCATTCCATCAAGCAATTTTGGATCCGGGCAGCCATTGTTCAACTTGCGCAGCAGCACAGGTGTGTTCGCTACAACAGATGACAGTGATGACAATGGCATTGACCCCGTCACTGCCGGGCAGGAAGTTTTCAGCGCCAGTTTCATCCTGCAACCTACCACCGAAGTCACCGGAGAAACCGATCTTTCATCCAACGACCTCGATGGTCCACCCGGAGAACGTCGTGGCACCAATGCAGAACGTGACTACAACAGCGACCTTGCCATTGACTTTGGTTTCTTCGGCGGTACTGATGTACCTTTCAGCATCGGCAATCATGTCTGGTTCGATAATGGGCGCACTGGCGCATCCACTTTCAACTATGCCTTGAACAATGACGGCATCCGCCAGGCAACAGAACTGCCGGTCGTCGGGTTGGATATTCGTCTGTATCGTGACGGCAATGGCAATAACACTCCCGAACCTGCGGAAATGATTCGCACCGATATTACCGATGCCAACGGCTTTTACCTTTTCGATAACCTCGACCCTGGGCCCTACATTGTGGAAATTCCAGCCAGTGAATTCGGTGCTGGTCAGCCTCTCGAAGGCTGGAACAACAGTCAGGTAATAGGAACCGAGACAACCGGTGTGCCGGGCAATACCAATATTCCAAACGTGGATAGTGACGATAATGGTGTCGATTCCAGCACTCCGCATGTTGATGGAATCTTCAGTGGTGTCATCGTCCTCACACGCGGCACCAACGAAACGACTGGTGAAACTCATATCAGCAATCAGCCAGACCCGGATGGCAATGCCGCCACGCCCAACCTTGGCATCAACCCCACCGAATGGGATGGACCTGCTTCACGTGGACGTTACGGCGAAAGCGACACAACCAGCAACCTAACCATTGACTTTGGCTTCTTCGAAGTATATTCACTCGGTAATGTAGTTTGGGTGGATGATGGAACGGGCGGTGGCACTGCAGATGATGGCCTGCGCAATGGTACCGAACCCGGCCTGAATGGCGTCACCGTCAACTTATATCTGGATGCGAACAACGACGGACGCCCAGACACAGTTACGCCCAAGGCAACCACTACCACCGCCAATGGCGGATATTACCGCTTCGACAACCTTGCGGCTGATACCTATCTCGTTGAAATCGTCCTACCCGCTGGATATTCGAGCAGCCCAATCGATGCAGGCGACCCCGATACCGACGAAGATGATTTTGACGACAATGGTGTGGTTCCGGCCACGATCTCAACTGTTCTCAGCAACCCGGTCACCCTCGGGCGTGGAACAGATGAACCCACGGTTGATAGTGACGCGGCCACAGCCAATAATCCTGAACCTGGTGAAGCACCCAACCACCACTCGAATCGCACCGTAGACTTTGCCCTAACTCTTGGCTACAGCCTCGGTAACCGTGTCTGGGTGGATTTGGACGACAGCGGCACGATCAACGCCGCCGATGGCGCCACACCCGGTCTTGATAACATGACCGTGAACCTGTATCGCTCCAGCGACCCCAGCACCATTATCGCCACCACCCTAACGGCTGGCGGTGGATATTATCGCTTCGATAATCTGCTGGCAGGCGATTATATTGTGGAAGTGGTCTCTCCTGTTGGTTATACCAGCAGCAGTGTAGATGCCAACGATCCGAACACCGATAATGACAGCGATGACAACGGTGTGATTATTTCCGCAACCACGGTCCGCAGCAACCCCGTTTCACTGGGCGGCATAGAACCTTCCACTGATGACGACCCACTGCCCAACCCAGCCGCCACAGGTGAAGCCCCGAATGCCCGTTCCAACCGCACCGTTGACTTTGGCTTCTTCTTTGTGCCTTATTCCCTCGGCAACCGTGTCTGGGATGATAGCGATGGTGCAGGCGGCACACCTGACAACGGTGTTCGCGATGGCGCTGAACCCGGCATTGATGGCGTCACAGTCAACCTGTATCGCGACTCTGACAATAACAACACCCCAGATGGGGCAATTATTGCCACAGATACAACCAGCGGCGGTGGTTTCTATCGCTTTGACAACCTGGCTGCGGACACCTATATTGTGGAAGTGATTCCGCCCGCTGGTTATGCCAGCACACTTGATGCAGGCGACCCGGACACAGACCTCGATGACGATGATGACAACGGTGTCGTATTTGCAGGTGCGAACATCCGCAGCAACCCTGTACGGCTTGGCCCGCCCGAACCCAGCGAACCGACTCTCGAAAACAACCCGGCGGTCAACCCTGAAACCGCCGATGGCGAAGCCGCAGACGATCACTCCAACCGAACTGTGGACTTTGGCTTTGTGTTGGGCTATAGCCTTGGCAACCGTGTATGGGACGATAGCAACGGTGCAGGCGGTACACCTGAGAACGGCCTCCGTGATGGTACAGAACCCGGTATGGATGGCGTCACTGTCAATCTTTACCGTGACTCGAACGACGACAGCAACCCCGATGGCGGCATTATCATGTCAACCTCCACCTCGGGAGGAGGCTTCTACCGTTTCGATAACCTGATGGCTGATACCTATATCGTTGAAGTTGTCATCCCCACAGGCTATACCAGCACGCTTGATGCAGGTGACCCGGATACGGACATAGATGACGACGATAATGGTGTGGTCATCGTTGGTTCCAATGTCCGCGCCAACCCGGTCACGCTGGGTCCTGCCGCTGTTCCGGAGCCTACTCTCGAAAATAACCCGGCTACCAACCCAGTAGCTGGTGAATCACCGGATGCGCGTTCCAACCGCACCGTTGACTTCGGCTTCATCCGCTCCAGCACTCCCCCGCCGCCAACCGGTTCAGGGATTCAGATCGTCAAGACCGCCAGCGCGAGTGTTGTGAAGCCGGGTGATACTGTTGTGTATTCCTATGTTGTTTCCAATACTGGCACCACCCCGCTTAGAAATGTCATCGTTACCGACGACAAATGCTCCCCCGTTACCTACATAAGCGGAGATGTCAACGCGAACAACATCCTCGAAACGACCGAAAAGTGGAATTACACCTGCTCCGCTATTTTGAGCGAAACGACGACCAACATCGCCACGGTAACCGGTAAAGACCCAACGGGCGGCGATGTCAAAGACACAGACACAGTCACCGTTACGGTCGACACGAATGGTTTCTCCAAGATCATCACCGGCACCAGCGAAACCTTCACCAACGGCATGGATGTCGCCATTGGCGAGATCGTCACCTACAAGATCACCATGAGCCTGCCCGCCGGACTGCCCTACAACAATGTGGTTGTCACCGACCGCATGGACAAGGGTCTTGCTTTTGTAGACTGCGTATCGGCCACCCTGGGCGGCGTGGATATTCTCAACCAGATCTGCCCGCCGTTGGTCTCTGCGATCAAAGACCCAATTGACCCAGCCAGCAACCCAGCCAACCCGGGCCGTCAGGCACAATTCAATATCGGCAATGTATCTGCTTCCACAAAGCCGACGGCATTGGTCATCACATACCGTGCCATCGTGCTTGACGTCATCGAAAACCAGGAAAAGGATACCTTGAACAACAAGGCCACCCTCACATGGGATGGAGGCTCCCTCACTGCCAGCGCGCCTGAGGTTGTCATCCTCGAACCTGACCTTGATATTGAGAAAGCTGCAAACCCAACCACGGTCACAGCAGGCTCATCTGTCGAGTTCACCATCTTCATCACGCACACTTCCTTGAGCCTCACGGATGCATTCGATGTGGTGGTAACCGACGTTCTGCCGAAAGGCCTTGAATACGTGGCATGTACCCCCATCACCTATGAGGGCGTCGTTCCAACCAAACAACCTGACCCATGCAGCATCCCCAATGGAGACACCCTGCAATTTGAATGGGATGTGCTCCCGCTCGGTGGAAACTCCGTCATCAAGTTCTTTGCCCGTTATGATGGCTCGCAAGTCAGTGTCATGAACAGCGCCGCAGTTGCATGGACCTCCCTGCCCATTGATTACATCAACGGCAAGCCAGTCCAACACTCTGGGTACAACGACACATCTACTGAACGCTGGTACGACCCGAACGACCTGGTCAACATCTACCAGATCAGCGACAACGTCTGGATCAACCCGCCGACCATCACCGAGCCAATCGAGGAAGAGGAACTGCCGGGCAGCCTTCCTGCTACAGGCTTCGCCCCGAACGTCATCACCGCCCTGCCGCAGCAACCTGCCAACAAGGCCTACACAACCACCGATATCTGGGTGGAGATTCCAAGCATTGGCGTAAACATGCCGATCGTAGGCGTTCCGCTCGTTGACGGTGATTGGGACCTCTCCTGGCTGTGGAATGAAGCAGGCTGGCTCAATGGCACGGCCTTCCCCGGATGGGATGGCAACAGCGCCCTCACCGGTCACATCACCCTGCCCAACGGCAGACCTGGGCCATTTGCCATGCTGGGCAACCTCAAATGGGGCGATAAGATCATCGTCCATGCGTATGGCACGGCCTACACCTACGAAGTCCGCGAGACTCGTACGGTCAGCCCCGACAATATGACAATCCTCAAACACGAAGAGGAATCCTGGCTGACGTTGATCACCTGTAAGACTTACGACAAAGCCACCAACACCTATGCCCGCCGTACTGCAGTCCGCGCTGTGCTCATTAGCACCACCGCCGACAAGCAAACCAAGGAAGCCAAAAGCGGACGCTAGAAACTAACCCAAACAAAAACTTCCGGGCCAACACCCGGAAGTTTTTGTTTTAAGCACATTCCACTTACTTTCTACTTCATTTCCTTCTCAGCCACCGTCAATGCATCTTCAAATATCTTCAAACCTTCTTCCATTTCAGATTTACTGATGGAAAGCGGAGGCGCAATGCGAATGACGCTCTTGCCGCAGGAAAGCATCAACAAGCCGCGTTCGAAACCGAGATCAACAACACGCTCTGTCAAATCATGGTCGGGTTCTTTTGTTTCGCGGTCCTTCACAAACTCCACACCGATCATCAAGCCTTTTCCACGCACATCACCAATACTGGGGTGACGTGATTTAATCTCTTCCAGGGCATCCAACGCATAGCTCCCTACCTCTTCGGCATTCTTCATGAATCCATTTTCGATCAGGTCAATCGTTGCAAGAGATGCGGCACAAGAAATGGGGTTGCCGCCATACGTATTTCCATGTGTGCCAATTTCCCAATCCATCACAGACTTGCGGGCGATACAAGCGCCCAAAGGCATACCAGAAGCAATGCCTTTGGCAGAAGTGATCATATCGGGCTCCACGCCAAAATGCTCAATAGCCCACCACTTGCCTGTGCGCCCCATACCAGACTGCACTTCGTCAAGGATCATCAGAATGCCATGCTTGTCACACAGCTTCCTCAAAGCGGGGTAAAAACCTTCGGGCGGAATGATGTAGCCGCCCTCGCCTTGAATGGTTTCCACCAAAATTCCAGCCACATCCTTGGGCGGAAGAATTTGGGCAAGGATCTCCTCCTCAATATAGCGGACGACGGCTTCGCCATAATCTTCGCCTTTACGGCGTTCCAACACCGGGCGATACGGGTTTGGAAACGGCGCATGGGTAACACCATTCATCAACGGATAAAACCCACCGTGGTATTTCGCTTTGCTGGCGGTAAAAGTCACCGCTCCCATGGTACGGCCGTGGAACGCGCCGGTAAAACCGATGAAATTCGTACGCTTGGTATGGTAACGCGCCAATTTGATCGCTGCCTCTACCGCCTCAGTGCCTGAGTTGGTCATGAAGGTCAGCGCATCTTCCTTGAACGGTGCAATATCGCTCAATTTTTCACCAAGCCGAATCCAATTTTCGTGATAAAAATCCGATGAAATATGAATGAATTTCTCAGCCTGCTCTTGAATGGCCTTCACTACTTTGGGGTGTGAGTATCCTGTTGAAACCACGGCAATACCGCCCATAAAATCCAAAAAGCGATTGCCATCCACATCCCATACTTCTGTTCCTTTTCCATGATCCATTACAAATGGATATCCACGCGGGTATGAAGGTGATATTACCTTTCGATCCCGCTCGATCATTGCCTTGGCCTTTGGCCCGGGTAAATTAGGGTTTGTCATACATTCTCCTTGTTTCAATTAAGCCGCTTTCAAGGCGCACAGATTCAGGCGACCCCGCTGGGTATTGAAAACTTGTGCACCTGAAAAGCGGTCTTATTTATGAACTTGTAACTCAGCTACAGCCGAGTCGTCCCCCGGTAAATCCATGCGGATTAAGAACCGCCTCTCATTCACCGAAAATTGTTCAGCCGAGAAAAAAACATCCTTACGCCTCAGCAACTACCGGCGCAGGGTGAATCGTTGATTTCATCCAGATTCTCATTTTTTCGGGAAAATTCTTCCAATAAAAGGTCAAAAATCGACCTTCCACCAAGGAATATGGCAATTATACCGTATGCCCTGTTTGCCGCCTTTTCCGCCGTTGCAACCCCATGCATCAAAGATTTGACTCCTCATTTCAACCCTGCTATTATCCTTTTATGCGAAAAAATTTCCTTGCTGAGTTTTGGCAGGCTCTACGCGACATTCCGCGCTGGCTGAGGCCGGGGTTGGGCATAAAACGCTGGCTTACCCTGGTGCTGATCGGAATCACTCTGTTGGGGTTGGGGCTGGCAGTCATTCTTATTGACCTGTATCGCACAGACTCGGAAAACCCGATCCTGCTGACCTTTCTCTCCTATGCCTCGTTGCGCTTCATTCCGCGAGTGTGGCGTGCCGTCATTTTTGGCGGGTTGGGTGTGGGCGTTGTGATCTATGGCATCGTGCAACTCAACCGTTCCCTGTTGACGCCATTCGTCCGCCCTGGTGCGGATGTGTACGGTCAGCTTACCGACTTTCGCCGTCGCGAACGCGGTCCACGCATTGTCACCATCGGTGGCGGGCATGGACTTGCCACACTTTTACGTGGGCTAAAGACTCACACCCGAAACCTGACTGCAGTTGTGACTGTTGCAGACGATGGCGGGTCATCTGGCAGGTTGCGCGAAAGCCATGGCATTTTGCCGCCGGGTGATATTCGAAACTGTCTCGCCGCCCTTTCCAATGACGAGGCCATGTTAACCCAGCTTTTTCAATATCGGTTCAGCGGCTCGCCCGGTTTGGAAGGTCATTCATTTGGGAACCTCTTCATCACAGCCATGGCTGATATTACCGGTAGCTTTGAGGAAGCGGTGGCAGAATCGGGCCGTGTACTTTCGGTAAATGGCCGCGTTCTGCCTTCTACATTGCACGATGTAAAACTGGTCGCCAGCATGGAACTCCCCCACTCACTCAACGAAATCCGTGTTGAGGGTGAAAGCAAAATTCCAACCATGGCAGGACGAGTCCGTCGTGTGTGGCTCGAACCAGATAACGCTCCTGCATTCCCACCTGTTATCAAATCCATTCTCAATGCCGATGTGATCGTGGTGGGACCAGGCAGTCTATTTACCAGCATTCTCCCCAACCTGCTGGTTAATGACCTGCTGGCTGCCATGCATGCCAGCCGAGCGATAAAAATATACGTCTGCAATATCGCCACACAAACAGGTGAAACCGACTCATACACCTGCTTTGATCATGTCCGCGCACTCGAGGGACATGTGGGCGAGGATCTGTTCGATGTCATTTTGTGCAACGATAACTACCGCGGCATAATCAGCGCTGACTCAAAGTGGGTATTGGCCGATGAAAAGATATTATCTGATTCTCGCACATACTGTGCTGATCTTGTAGATGACGATCACCCATGGCGGCATGACTCTGAAAAACTTGCCCGCGAAATCATACAAATCTTCTCTGAAAAGACTGGACCATTGGTCTAGTCAAGAGTGCTTTTCCCAAAAAAGTAAACGATTACATTCGTCCTATTATTTTTGGACGTACGAAAATTCACAAATTCTGCTTAAGGCAGTAAAATTAAGGCTGTATGAAGGCTCATACCAGAGCAGGCACAAATTTTAGGATAGATGTGTCCTCTGTTGTAACAAAACCAAATTGGAGGATTTTCTCATGACAGTAAAAATTGGCATTAATGGCTTTGGCCGTATCGGTCGCCAGGTACTCAAGGCAATCCGCGATATGTATCCAAACGAATTGGAAGTCGTTGCCTTTAACGACATTGGCGATACCAAGACCATGGCTCACCTGCTCAAGTACGACTCAACCTATGGCCGCTTCAACGGTTCCGTTGAGATCGCCGACGATGGTCTCCTGATCGATGGAAAAAAGGTCAAGGTCTTCAAAGAGACTGACCCCGCTGCCATCAAATGGAGCGAGCTCGGCATCGACATTGTGATCGAATCAACTGGCTTGTTCACCATCAAGGATGACGGTGTCAACAAGAAGGGTAAGACCGTGAAGGGTGCCGTCAATCACATCACCTCTGGCGGCGCGAAGAAAGTCATCATCTCAGCACCTGCCGAAGGTGAAGATTTGACCGTTGTATTGGGCGTAAACGAAGACAAATATGACCCCGCCAAACACCATGTGGTTTCGAATGCCTCCTGCACCACAAACTGTCTCGCGCCCGCCGCGAAAGTTGTGCATGACAAACTCAATATCAAGCGCGCTTTCATGACCACCGTACATTCCTACACCAACGATCAAAAAGTGCTCGATATGCCGCACTCGGATCTGCGCCGCGCCCGCGCCTCAGGCTTGAATATCATCCCGACCACCACTGGCGCCGCCAAAGCTGTCGCTCTGGTCATCCCCGACCTCAAGGGCAAATTCGACGGTTACTCCCTGCGCGTCCCCACCCCCACCGTTTCGGTTGTGGATTTCACCGCAGAGGTTGAAAAGGAAACCACCACTGAAGAACTGCGCCAAATGTTCCGCGATGCCGCCAAAGAACCGCGCTTCAAGGGCATCCTTGAAGCGGTGGACGAACCCCTGGTCAGCATGGACTTCAAGGGCAGTTCCTACAGCTCATCCGTTGACCTGCCGTTCACTTCCGTCCTCGGCAAAGAAAAGAACAACTTCATCAAGGTCGTTACCTGGTACGATAATGAATGGGGTTACTCCTGCCGTACTGCTGACCTCGCGGCGATGATGGCAAAAACACTGTAAATATTTTGGGTAGGGACACGGCGATGCTGTGTCCCTACAAAATTAAAATGAACAAGAAAACCGTAAAAGATATTGATCTTAAGAACAAACGCGTACTCATGCGCGTGGATTTCAATGTGCCGATGGCAGATGGAAAAGTCACCGACGACAAGCGCATCAAAGCCGCACTGCCGACCATTAAATATGTTTTGGAACAGGGTGCTTCCCTGCTTTTGATGAGTCATTTGGGACGCCCCAAAGGCGGTCCAGACCCTGAGTTTAGCCTGCGTGCTGCTTCGGAAGCATTATCGGCACTGTTGGAGAAACCCGTGCAAATGGCGCCCGATTGCGTCGGCGCGGATGTTGAAGCAATGGCAAAAGGATTGAAGTCGGGCGATGTGCTCATGCTTGAAAACACCCGCTTCCACAAGGGCGAAGAAAAGAACGATCTCGACCTTGCCAAGCAGATGGCTGCCCTGGGTGATGTGTACGTCAACGATGCGTTTGGATCTGCTCACCGTGCCCACTCCTCCACCGAAGGGATTGCCCGCTTCCTGCCCGCCGTATCTGGTTTTTTGATGGAACAGGAACTTGAATACCTGGGCCGCGCTGTTGCCAACCCTGAACACCCTTATATCGCCATTCTCGGCGGTGCGAAGATCAGCGACAAAATCCTTGTGGTGGAAACCCTTGCCTCAAAATGTGACAAGTTGATCATCGGCGGCGGTATGGCAAACACCTTCCTCGCTGCGAAGGGATTAAACATGCAGGACAGCCTCGTTGAAGCGGAATCGCTCGAAACCGCCAAATCCCTGCTTGGTAAATTGGGCGAAAAACTCGTCCTGCCTGTGGATGCGGTCATCGCTGATAAATTCGATGCCGAAGCCAACACTCAGGTAGTGGATGTGGACAAGATCCCCGCAGGCTGGCGCATGCTGGATGTAGGGCCGAAAACCATCAGCCTGTATCAGGCCACATTGAACGGGAGCAAACTCATCGTTTGGAATGGACCCGTTGGCGTCTTCGAAATGCCGAAATTCGCCGAAGGCACATTCGCCCTTGCACGCATGCTGGCAGAATCCAAAGCCACTACGGTCATTGGCGGAGGTGACTCGGCCAGTGCAGTCAAGAAGGCTGGCGTTGCCAAACAGATGACTCATGTTTCCACAGGCGGCGGCGCCTCGCTGGAATTCCTTGAAGGAAAAGAGTTGCCCGGCGTGGCGGCACTGCTCGATAAATAATTTTCAAAAGGATGGGCGAAAACGCCCATCCTTTTGATTTACCAGAACCTTCCACTTCTTTTTTTAAGCGCAAATAAACCAGAATTTCACATTTCAGTTTACAAACAATTTACAGGGGTACAACCTAAATTAATGACACTCGACTATAATCTAAAAAAATGCAATCGGAGATAGTGTATGTCGTTCAACATCGGTGAAAACGTCGGCCCATATCGAATTCTTGAACAACTTGGGCAGGGTGGTATGGCAACAGTATTCAAGGCCTATCACGCCTCGCTTGATCGGTATGTGGCTTTAAAAGTTTTACACCCTGCATTCAACCAGGAACAGTCTTTCATTTCACGCTTTCAACGCGAAGCGCGGGTGGTGGCAAAACTCGAACATCCAAACATTGTCCCGATTTACGATTATTCCGAACATGAGGCACGCCCGTACCTCGTGATGAAATACATTGAGGGGGATACACTGAAGGCGCGGTTGAACAAAGGTCCGCTTTCAGCAGGTGAGATTGAAACAGTCGTGAATGCGATTGGAGCGGCGCTGGCCTACGCACACAGGCAAGGCATTCTGCATCGTGATGTCAAACCATCCAATGTGATGCTGGCCGCAGATGGATTGATCTATCTCGCTGATTTTGGCCTTGCTCGCATCGCACAGGCAGGCGAATCGACCATGTCTGCGGACTCGATCATGGGGACGCCACAGTATATTTCGCCCGAACAGGCCATGGGTAAAAAAGACCTCGATTCAGGGACGGATATCTACTCTTTTGGTGTGATGCTGTATGAAATGGTCGTGGGGCAGGTTCCATTCAGTGCAGATACCCCCTTCTCCATCATTCATGACCATATTTACACGCCCCTGCCCCTGCCAAGAAAAATAAACCCAAATGTTCCCGAATCTGTTCAACGGGTGCTTCTAAAGGCGTTGGCAAAAGATCGCATTGACCGCTATGAAACCATTGAAGAGCTGGTACAAGCCTTCAAAGACGCATGGACTGAAGCCGGTGTCCCCATGCAGGGCACATCCATCACCATGCACTCCACCAATCTTCGCAAGCAGGTTCAATCAACGGCATCCAAACCCAAGCCTGCCATGCCCAACCTCGTCAATGAAAAACCAAGACCGCAGGCCAAGGCACCCGCAAAAAAAGGCAGCGCCGTGTGGATGTGGCTCGGCGTAGCCCTGACTGGTTTTATTTGCATCATCATCGCCTTCATTGCAATTCGCAACAACAACCGAATCGCACCCTTGCCCGTTCAACCTACACTTGTTCCAACTGCCGTCATTTTAGAGCCGTCACCGGCGATCCCAACCCAATCCGCGCCGCCTACATTCCCTCCCTTAACACCCCCGCTCGGCACAGATACAACTGGTCAGCCGCCGCTCAACCCACAAGGCAGTGACACACCCGAAATCGCAGCCGCAAGGGAAGTTGTGGCGAAAAATCCGCAGGATGCAGATGCACACCTTCAGCTTGCCTTTGCACTTTGGGATGCCAAAGAAATTCGCCCGTCCATGGATTCGCTGATGCAGGCAATGGGACTGGCTGGCCCCGGTAACACGGATTTTCTACAAAAGGCAGCCAGCGGGTTTCATCAACGCGAGGCATGGGTGGCAGCTACAGCCATCTACCTGCGTTTGCAGGCAAGTTACGCTGGCGCGCCTGTTCCTGAAGACATAAAAATCAACACCAACGAATCGGCATACAAAGCAGCAGACCGAAAAGATTTCCTGCTGCTCATTGCGTTCGACCAGATCGATGCCATCGACCCGCGTCTTGGACATGTTGTCCGTGGGCGGCAGGCATTATTCAACAACAATTTGCAGGAAGCCCAGCTTCAACTCGCAGAAGCCGAAAAACTCGAGCCCAAGATCCCCGAAATGTTTTTACTCAAAGCTGAGATCGCCCTGCGCAATGGTAATACCTCTGAAGCAAGAACCATTTTCAACAACACGCTCAACAATCCAGCCACACCCGCCTGGATGCGCCTGATGATTGAAGAGCTGCTCAAAACCATGCAATAAGGACACAACAATGCGAAAACCACTCGTAGCTGGCAATTGGAAAATGAACAAAACCATCACAGAAACTCGTGACCTGGTCTTCACAATGAGCATGAAATTGCGTGAAATTGACGGCGTGGAAAAAGTCATCTGCCCGCCGTTCATGTCACTCATGGCTGCAGCCGCACTGCTCGAAGGCTCGGGCATCGGCCTCGGCGCACAAAACATGCACTGGGAAGAAAAAGGCGCCTTCACAGGCGAGGTCTCTCCCGCCATGGTCAAGGAGTTGTGCGGATACGTCATCCTGGGCCACTCGGAACGGCGCTCCTATTTTGGAGAAACCGACCAGATCGTGAATCGGAAGCTGCTCGCCGCCCAAGCCATGGACCTGGTACCGATCGTTTGTGTCGGCGAGACTTTGGAACAGTACGAATCAAAACTTACCCGTGAAGTTGTTTCTACTCAAACGAGTCAGAGTCTCAGGGGTGTATCTCCATCCTATGCCCCGCGCATGATCGTAGCGTACGAACCTGTCTGGGCCATTGGCACAGGCAAAGCCTCCAACGGGCCTGACGCCAATGACGTTGTAAAAGATGTCATCCGCCCAGCGCTGGCAGATTTATTTGGAAACGAAACCGCACAAGCCATCCGCGTTTTGTATGGCGGGTCGGTCACTGCTGCAAATGCCGCCGAGTTCTTCGGCCAGCCTGATATTGACGGCGCTCTTGTCGGCGGAGCCAGCTTGAAGATCGATGAATTCGTAGCCATCGCCAAAGCCGCCGCAAGCACCGCAGCATAACCCTGAAGGAATCCAAAAAAAATTCTTTTCGATCATGCCCTTCACTGGCTTTCTGCTGTTCATTCTGCTGCTTCTGCCGCTGGTATTTCTCCAGCGGCTTTTGCATCGTGAAATTCAGGCTGTCCTGCTCATCCTCACCCGCAACTCACAGTTGACCATCGGCTTGTTTTCGGTGCTGTTTTTCCCCGGTGTGTTCCTGCATGAATTAAGTCATTTCCTCATGGCAAAGTTACTGCAGGTGCGGACAGGAAACATTTCACTCATCCCAGCCGCCCTGCCAAATGGACGCCTGCAAATGGGTTATGTGGAAACCGAAGAAACCGACGTAGTCCGCGATTCATTGATCGGGCTGGCCCCGCTCATTGCAGGCTCGCTCTTTATCGCCTACGCAGGCTTAAACCGTCTTGGGTTTGGCATGCTCATGGATCTGCTGGCCAATGGGCAATTTGCCCTGTTTTGGACAGCACTGGGTTACCTGCCTCAAGTCGATGATTTTTACTTATGGTTCTATCTCGTATTTGCGGTTTCCAGCATGATGCTGCCCTCTGAATCAGACCGCCATGCCTGGCTCCCGTTGGGAGTATGGATAGCAGGGCTGTTTGCATTGGCGATCTTTGCTGGAGCAGGCCAATGGATGTTGGAAAACCTGGCCCCCTCATTAAACGATTTCCTTGGCACAGTAGCCACTTTGTTTGGGTTAAGCGTTGCTGTTCATGTGATCCTTTTATTGCCCACCATGCTTCTGCACCGCGCCCTTTCAAGGATCACAGGGTTGGATATAAAAAAGTAGCACAGACGCAAATTCGATCAAGAAAAAGGGAACCACCACTTGGGTCTGCTTTCTTTCTGCAGATGAACCACTGTTTCGGGGTGCCCCAGTCAAATCAGCACTTTCTTTGCCATGTTTTGCACAACTTCACTATCATCATTTAGCATGGCAGTAATGGCATGGTTGATTTGGATTCGGTTTAACATCAACAGGTGAACCGCAGGCAGGGCAATTGAGCAGGTCGATTTTCATGGAGTACACCCTCCTACAACATGCTTAACGAATGGGCGGCATTTCCGCTTTTTTATTGAAAGTGTTCCAAGCCAGCGAATGCAGGGCCCTTTTTTGAGACGGAATGGATTCGGCGCGCTTTAGCCATTCTGCTTCAGCTTGTGCGGCTTCGGCAAAGCAATGCGCTGAAAATTCCGCCCGCTCTTTTACAGAGGCGTTGGCAAGTCTGCGCGATTCTGAGAGGAATTTCTTTTCCATTGCATCGCGGTCACTGGCGTAGGTTTTAATCCGTTCAGAATAGTTTAGCAAGGTGGCACGGTGCAACTGTTCATGCTTCCAATATGTCGACGCTGAGTCGTATTTTGAAGCAGGAGCAGGCCCAAGGTTAAGGGAAGAAGCGGTGTCCATCCACATGGGCTTGAAAATGCTGGTACAAGGGGCAGATGTGCCGGTGACGTAAATGAGCGGAGTTTTGTCATCCAGGAGTACAACCAGGGAAGCGGTGCTTTGACTGATGCGGATCGGGCCGAAACCTGCATGCATGCAAACATCCATGGCGGCAACGGTGTTTTGCGGGTCGTAATGTTCGTCATCGTGATGACGGAGAATGCCCATCATGGTTTCGAGTGTGACGCTGCCTTTTTGAGTTTCAAGCAGGGAGGTCGTTGTGGCGCGGCGGACACGGCCTTTGCCGAAGTTGGTGTAAATAAAATCGGAATAATTTTCGGCGTAATCAAATTGAGATCCAGATTTGACCCAGCCTTTTTGTACGGCATTCTCGACCAGTTCTTTTGAGGCAATATCAAACTGGCCGCCAAGCGTAAAACAATTTGAGATGGAATACACATCGGTGATCTGTTTTGCCGCCCATTGTTTATCAACAGTTTCAAGCAGCCAGGTTTCATTTGCATCTGCAATTAAAAAACTGTTGTGGTAATACATGGTTTCACCATGTGATGCCGCGTTTCCACCCTGACCAAATTTTTCAAGTAAATCTATGATGACCTGCACTGCCTCGCGCGGTGTGATGGCACGTTCCAGTGCAGCGCGAAGCATATCCATTCCGAGCAACGCAGGCTTTTTATTGGCGGGCACTTTTGAATACACTGCTTCATTGCCAATGACAAGCCCATGTTCGTTCACACCCATTTCCGCGCCCCACATCCAAAACGGTTTGGATAATAGAACGGCGTGAGTCTTTTCAACTTGTGGAATTTCAATGTAGGTGCATTTCAGTCTGCTTCCTGCGGCGTGCGTTTGCGCAGGAAAATAAACAATATGCTGACCTTCGTTCGGGGGACGGTCGGAATTCTTTGCGAAGATGGCAATATTATCGGAGGTGGCTTGTTTGCTGGCAATGAGAGTGTCGCACATGGTTATTGCCGAAGTATAGCATATTCATTTTCGTTTCAGATAGGGTCTGTCCGAATAATTCAAGGCGCCAGCCGCAAATGCACGACAAATGTTGTACCTTGATTCAATTCGCTGATCACGTCAATTTTTCCGCCCAATTCATCCACAATGGATTTGACGATATACAGGCCGATGCCCGTACCAGGGATTTCTGCAACGGTGACGTTCTTGGCACGATAAAAACGCTCGAACAGATGCGGCACCGCCTCAGGAGGGATTCCCAAACCGTGGTCTGTGATGGAAATACGCGCTTCATGCTCCGCGCCGCCGCAAACTGCCGCTACATCGACGGTGCTGCCTTCGGGTGAGAATTTCACGGCATTGTTGATGAGATTGATAAAGACCTGTGAAAGACCGCCCGCATCACCAAGCACGCTGCAAATATCAGAATCCACGGATAATTCAATGGAAATATCCCGCATCCGCGCAATGGATTTGACCGCCCGCACAGATTCCTGAAGAATGGGAGCCAATTCCATGGGAACGGCATCGAGTTTCATTCGTCCGCTCTCGAGACGGCCAGCCATCAACAATTCGTTGATCAAATTCTTTTGGCGGTTCAGTTCACTGGTCAGCGTGTGCCAGTATTCGCTCATTTGCTCTTCTGTACCGCCTTGCTGAAGCAGTTCGGTCATCATAATGGCGGCGGTCAAGGGGGTGCGGAGTTCATGCGAAGCACGGTTGATGAAATCAGATTTCATCTGATCGAGCCGCGCTTGCTCAGAAATATCACGGACAATGATGAGCGCCTCTTCGGCACTGATGGGATGCAGGCGCGCCTCAAAAGTCTGCTGGTGATTTGGCAGGTTGAATCCGTACACCCAGTGTGAAGATAGAAAGGCATCCTGATCCTCGGTTTCGATGATCATATTCACAACATCGGCAGGCCAGAGTTGATCGAGCCGCTTCCCCACCACCAGGTCACGAGGCATATACAATGGATGGCTGGGATGCGCGTTGTAATCCAGAATATGCCCTGTCAGGTCGGTGCGCAGAAGCAGGTCGGGCAGGGCATCGACCAAAATACGGTTACGCATTTCACTAAGGCGAATGGTCTTTTCGTAGTGCAGGCGCTCCAAAGCTGCGCCGATCAGGTTTACCGTTGTTTGCACGGTGTCAAACTCAGCCGTAAGCCAGGAAAGCTCGGTCTCTTTATCAAAAAGCGCCAGAAATCCCCTTGAACCCAAAGTTCCCTGCACGGGAATGACAAGAATGGAAACTGTAGGCACTTCCTGATTTTGCAGTTTTACATTGGTAACGGAAAACACACGTTCAGGATTTTCCGAGATCGAAGCAAGGAATGGTTCAAGGGTTGAGGTCAGATCAAAGGTGGATGCGTCGTAGCTTTTCCACTGGAATTGAACTTTCATGGAATTTGCCATGATATCGAACAAGGCACAGCAAAAAACATCCACGGCATACCCGAGTGATTCCAACACTTCGGGAATCTTCGTTTCAATATTTGATGAGCGGAACAGCCCAGCCGAAGCTTCACCAATGACGGAAAGCGAAAGCATATGGCGCTTGAGATTCGCTTCAGCCTGCTTGTGTTCCGAAATATCACGGGCCAGCATTTGGATGTAGGTGGGCATATTGTGTTCATTATGAACCATAGAGATGCTCAACTCTACAGGCAGCATCGAACCATCCCGCTTGCGCAGGGTGTATTCGGATGGGCTCGTGCGCCTCTCAAGAAGGGTCTCGCGCGTTTG
Source organism: Anaerolineales bacterium (assembly GCA_035339375.1). Classification (GTDB taxonomy): domain Bacteria; phylum Chloroflexota; class Anaerolineae; order Anaerolineales; family Villigracilaceae; genus Villigracilis. The sequence continues at coordinate 50,930 of DAOQID010000006.1, forward strand.
GGAATCATCGATCAGCATGATCGCTTCCACAGGCAGACCCACCAGCTGGTGTTCTTCATACGCCAGCAATTTCAAAGCCTGAAGATTGGCAGTTACGATCTTGAAATCAAGGCTGATAATGAATACACACTCCCCTGTTTGCTCAAATAATGCGCGGTAATCGAGGTCCGTCCCCAGTAAATTTCTGCCTGCATGATGCATTTTCACATCCACAGGCAGTCTGCTGAGAGGGACAGTTTTTTCATCCATATTCAACGTCTTCTGGCCGCATATCTGGCAGTGTGGCCACAACGCAACATCCTTTTTCAGAGTCGACGATCTTTACTTCTCCGCCAAGATTGGAGAAGACAGCCCGTGCCACGGTAAGCCCGACACCCAACCCTTGAAATTCGCGCTGGTCACCCTGGCTGATTTGATAAAAGCGTTCAAATACTTTTTCGCGCAGTTCAACAGGCACGCCCACGCTTTCATCCTGAATTGTGATGGTGCCGCCCCCATTCTCACCAGACCTGACCTTCAGACTCACTTGTCCATGCTCGGGGCTGAACTTGAAGGCATTATCAGCGAGGTGAGCAAGCGCCTGCGAAAATTCCTTGCGCGGCGCCTTGATGGGATTCGCCAATTTGATATCGTACACAAAGTTGATTCTCTTCAGGGGGTAACGGTGCAGCCGTTTCTGTACCGGGGAGAGAATGTGATGCTCGACATCGATCAACTGTCGGGTTGGGTTGAGATCGTGCTGGTCCATATCCGAGAGCAAAATGATATCCGCCACCAGCGTGTCAAGACGGTCCACACTGGCAAGTGCAATGCGGATGAACTCAGCCTGCTCATCAGGATTTTTATATTTTGTGTTGACTGCCATTTCCAATGACATGATGACATTGCTCAACGGAGTGCGCAATTCATGTCTGAAATTCTGCAGGACCTCCCTGCGAAGTTTATCCATCTCCTGCTGTGCCGCATGCTGCACCTGCTCGCGGCCGCGGGCTTGTTCAGTTTGAACACGGCGCAAAACTGCGTCAATACGCGCCATTAACTCCTCCGTTACAAAAGGTTTGGTTACATAATCATCCGCGCCGCCGCGAATTCCCGCCACACGGTCTTCACTGGCTGTACGCGCTGTAAGAAAAATAAAGGGGATCGATGCAAGTTGGGGATCTGTGCTCATTTGCTTTTTCATATCGAATCCGTTGACGACGGGCATCATCACATCAGATACGATCAAAGCAGGCGGCGATTTCTTCGCCTTGACAATGGCATCGCTGCCATTCATGGCAGTGATAACGCCATAGCCATGACGTTCGATCGTGGCTGCCAGCCCCATACGAATGGCGGGTTCATCATCCACCACTAGAATAATCGGTTTGTTTTCCATGGTAATTTCCTGATTGATAAACACCAGAGGGTGTTTCCTTTCTACAGTTCCTGATTATCATCACATCACACCGAAATATCATTGTAAGGACATAACAGTTTCGGTTTCTGCTTTTTCAGGCTTTCAAAGGATTCCACACAATGCCAGCACAAATCCAGTCAATCCACCCGTTATAATAGGGACATGTTTATAGACCACGTAACAATCCATGTAAAATCAGGCAAGGGCGGCGATGGAATGGTGCATTTCCGCCGCGAGAAATTTGTCCCGTTGGGTGGCCCTGACGGGGGGGATGGCGGAAGGGGTGGAAATGTCATTTTTGAAGTAAAAGCCACGTTGAACACACTTTCTGCATTTCGGCCCAATGAAAAATTCGCCGCTGAACCAGGAAAAAATGGGGGCGGTTCGCAGATGACAGGCCGTGGCGGCAAGGACCTCATCATTTACGTGCCCCCAGGCACTGTGCTCTACGATGCAGAGACAGGTGCCCTGCTGGGCGATTTGACCACCCCCGGTCAGCAGCTTTTGGTGTGCAAAGGCGGCCGTGGCGGGCTTGGCAACCAACACTACGCCACCTCGCGCAATCAGGCGCCCCGTACAGCAGAGCGCGGCGAGCCCCACGAAGAGAAAATGATCCGCCTTGAGCTCAAACTCATTGCAGATATTGGGATCATCGGCCTTCCAAATGCGGGCAAATCCACTTTACTGGCGGCGTTGACCAATGCAAAGCCGAAGATCGGTGATTATCCGTTCACTACGCTGGAACCAAATCTCGGTGTGGCAAAAATTGATGACGATACAACAGTTGTATTGGCAGACATCCCTGGCTTGATCGAAGGTGCAGCCGAAGGTGCGGGCCTTGGTCACGACTTTTTGCGTCATATTCAGCGCACACGGGTATTGATCCATATGGTTGACGGTCAATCTGAAGACCCGCTGGCCGATTACACCCAAATCAATAATGAACTTGCGCTTTTTGACCCCAACCTGGCAAAAAAGCCACAGATCGTGGCGCTCAACAAAACCGATCAGCCCGATGTGCAGGAACGTCTGAAAAGCATTAAGGCGAGTTTCAAAAAGAAAAAAATCGAGTTATTCACACTCTCTGCCATGGCACGCACAAACACCCGCGATCTATTGATCGCTGCGCATCAAAGACTGGCCGATATGCCCGTGGAAGAAGTAGAGGAAACCCTGCCCGTCTACAAGCCAGATGTGGACCCGAATCACTTCGAGATCACCCGCGAAGACGATGGCAGCTGGCGCATCACCGGCGTGGCTATTGAGCGCTCGGCAAAGATGACCTATTTTGAGCACGATGGCTCCTTGCGCCGCTTTCAGAAGTTGCTACAACGGCTCGGAGTGGACGACGCTCTGCGTGAAGCAGGTGTTACAGATGGCGACACTGTTTTCATTGGCAATTTTGAACTGGAATGGAAGGAATAACTTCCGAGGATCTGCATGGCACAGCTTTCTCCCAACAAACAACGAGCGCTGACGATCGGGATGATCGTGCTTGGGGTCATCGTCGCTGCATTTTTTGGAATGCGTGCATTTCGCGCTTTCAACAGGTTCAACGGTCATCGGCCTCCGCCGCAAGGCAAGGTTGAAACCGATGTCGAACTTATCCGCGGTTGGATGACCGTCCCATTCATTTCGCAAATGTATCGTGTCCCTGATCGGATCATCTTCGAAGAGCTTAACATCCCTGAAAAGGGAAACATGGAAAAAAGTTTGAAGGACTTAAATCAGGAATACTACCCCAACGAGGATGGCTTTGTCATCGAAATGGTGAAACAGATCGTTCAGGCGAATCTCCCCAATGAACCACATGATCCGCCAGAGCCACCAACACCGCCAAACCCGTAGGGATCTTTGATGTCTGACTTCTTTCTTACACAAGTTATTAATTTTGGTACACCACTTGTCGGGTTGATTCTTTTTCTGGGCGCGCTTGGTTTCCCCGTTGGCGCTTCGGTTGTGGTGATCGCAGCAGGCGCCTTCGGCCAGCAAGGCATATTGGACATTCCCTCTGCAGCCATTTACGGACTGCTTGGCGCAGTGATCGGCGACACACTCAGTTTTGGAATGGGATACTACGCCAAAGATGCGGTCCAAAGGCGGTTCGGAAATTCAGCCGCATGGCAGGGCGCAACTGAAACTTTTCAAAAAAATGCAGGGATGGCGGTTTTTCTTACGCGCTGGCTCATTACCGCCATTGCCATCCCTACCAACCTGATCGCAGGCGGCAGCGGATATAAATATTCCCGCTTCATTTCCTATGATTTGACAGGCGAAATCGTGTGGATCATTTTGTACGGCGGGTTGGGTTACTTATTCGGCAGTCAGTGGGAATTGGTCTATGATTTTATGAGCAATTTCGGCGGGTTGATCCTGGGCATAGTGTTGATGGGGTTTGGCATACGCCAGGCGCTGCAATGGCAAAAAAACAGCAGGGATAAAATTAACCAAAAAGCTGAGGCATAAGCCTCAGCTTTTTACTTTTTCAACCTAGTGATGGTGATGCCCATCTTCATGGACATGACCGTGGTCAAGTTCTTCTTCCGTTGGTTCGCGGAGGGCAACCACTTTCACATAAAACGATAACTCTGCACCCGCCAGCGGATGGTTGAAATCTAGGCGGACGGTGTCCTTGTCAAAACTGGCCACGTAGGCAGCCTGATGATTCCCATCTTCGTCTGTTACGTGCAATTCCATGCCTTCTTCCAGCTTCATATCAGCAGGAAATTCGGTGCGCGGCACATCCATGAAGGCGTCATCGTCAAACTCGCCGTAGCCGTCTTCAGGTTGAACCACCACATCCTTGCTGTCACCGATCTTCATGCCCATCATTTCCTTTTCGAGACCTGGAATGATGTTTCCATAACCAACAAGGAACTGCAATGGCCCTGCTTCGTCAGACGAATCCAACACTTCGCCATCCACTGTCAATTTGTAGTCCATTGAAACGACCAGACCATCCTGTACTGTATCTTTGCTCATTCGTTTTTCCTTTTCTTGAATTATCGCGTCGCACAATGTGACAATTTTTTACCAGATCATGCGATACTGTGTATCGCGCTCATTTTACCAGCGAATTCAGCCTTCATCCTTGATAATTCATCCTTTATAATCTTTTTTATGCGCTACGACTTATGCCTGCCCTGGTACTGGGAATATGACGATGCTTTCGTCGGGATGGTGGAACGTACCTGTATTGAACAGGGCCTTTCCCTCTGGCAGATCAAGCCAGATAACCTGCTTGAATCCATCACTGCCCTGTACAAAGGAGTGACCACTTTCAAAACCCTGCTCCACCGCGGACAGGGTGAAGCCATTTTCGACCCAATTCCCCGTTGGGCAAAGGAATTCAACGCGCGGCGTATCAATCCCGCCGAAGTTTCGGCATGGTCTGAAGACAAAGCCACCATGCATCTCGAATTGATCAGTGCAGGTCTGCATACACCTCACACCATTTTGCTGCCGCCTTTTCTGGAGCAACCTGTTGTGCCTGAAATCAATCTGGCGCCTTTGGGCGGGAATTTTGTCATCAAGCCATCGAATGGCGGCGGCGGTGAAGGGGTCATCATTGGGGCAAATACGATTGAAGAGATTCTACATGCCCGCATGGAATACCCAGAACAAAAATATTTGCTTCAGGCACATATCACTCCACGCGTCATTGAAGACACACCTGCATGGTTCCGTGTCTTTTATGCCAACCAGGAGACCTACCCCTGCTGGTGGAACACCGAGACACACGCCTACCGCCCTGTTTCAGCGGAGGAAGAGTCTCAGCACCGCCTGGGCAGGCTGCGGGATGTAACGAAGCGGATCGCATCCATCTGCAAGCTGGATTGGTTTTCAACAGAGATCGCCCTCGCCGAAGAATTCATCGTCGTGGATTATGTCAACGACGAAATTGATACGCGGGTTCAATCGCAGGCGCTGGATGGCGTACCAGACGAGATCATGGAATGCGTTGCAAAACAGCTGGTAAAAATTGCCAAGGAGAATGCATGAAAAATGTACGAGCAAGAGACCTGGGGATTCCATTTGAAGGACTCACAGGAGAGAACAATGCGATCACAGACGTTTCAAATGTGACCGTTGGGTATGCCACCGTGATCGAAGGCCCTTCAGCGCGGACAGGGGTGACGATCATCCACCCGCGTGGAGACAAAGACCACACACCTGTGTTTGCTGGCATCCATTCGTTCAATGGGAACGGAGAAATGACAGGCGCGGCATGGGTGGAAGAAGGCGGCATGCTGGAAGGCCCCATCGGAATTACGAACACCCACAGCGTTGGGATCGTGCGCGATTCCATCGTAGCCTGGCAGGTGAAAAACGATGCGCTGTATCAAAAGTGGTCGTGCCCTGTAGTGGCCGAAACCGCCGATGGCTGGCTGAACGACATGAATGGATTTCATGTGAATGAAAACCATGTGCTCCAGGCTTTGAACTCCGCAAAAAACGGCTCAATTGAAGAAGGGAACGTGGGTGGAGGAACGGGCATGCTGTGCTACGAATTCAAAGGCGGAACGGGCACATCTTCACGCAAACTGCCCGCCAAACTCGGCGGCTGGACGGTGGGCGTACTGGTCCAAGCCAACTTCGGCAGACGCTATCAATTGACCATTGCGGGCACGCCCATGGGACAATATTTCAAAGATGATGCGCCATTTACGAACGGTGAAAATCCATTCAGGCAGGATGACGGCTCGTTGATCGTCATTGTAGCCACCGATGCGCCTGTGCTGCCTCATCAACTAAAACGCCTTGCAAAACGTGCCACCATCGGCATGGCACGGACTGGCAGTTTGGGCGGCAATGGCTCGGGGGATATTTTCCTCGCTTTTTCCACCGCCAACCCACAAGCCGCACATGATGGCGAAATGGGCGTTGCCAACATTCAGTCCCTCTCCAACAACTATATCGACCCGATCCTTGCGGCCACTGCCTATGCAACTGAAGAAGCCATTATCAATGCCATGGTGGCAGCCAAAGATATGAAAGGCCACAACGACGTGGACGCCAAAGCATTACCGCACGATGGCGTGCGGGAAGTGCTAAAACGTTACAATAGAATTGGTTGAGA
>DAOQID010000007.1:0-31050 GCA_035339375.1 Anaerolineales bacterium
CCATGGTCCCTACATTTAGATGCGGTTTGCTGCGATCAAATTTTTCCTTCGCCATAAAAAACTCCTTGAATTATGAAAAAACGGTTACGCTTTTAAAATTTCTTCCGCCACTGACTGCGATACTGGCGCATAGTGGTCAAATTCCATATTGAATACACCACGTCCCTGGGTTGCAGAGCGAAGCTGTGTTGCATAACCAAACATCTCTGCCAACGGAACCATGGCTTTTACAGCCTGGGCATTTCCAGGACGAACTTCCATACCTTGGATCAAACCACGGCGGCTGTTGATCTGCCCCATAACATCACCAAGATATTCTTCTGGAACGACAACTTCAACCTTCATCATTGGTTCAAGCAAAATGGGGTTTCCTTTTTGTACGCCTTCCTTGAAACCCATAATTGCGGCCATCTTGAACGCCATTTCATTTGAGTCGACTTCGTGATAGGAACCATCAATAAGGGTGACTTTCAAATCTACAACAGGATATCCAGCAAGGACACCACCATCTGCAGCTTCCTTAACACCCTTCTCGATTGGTCCAATGTATTCCTTGGGAACAGCACCACCAACGATCTTATTTTCAAATACAATGCCGCTTCCACGCTCACCTGGTTCCATGGAAAATACAACATGACCATACTGACCGCGGCCACCTGACTGCTTCGCGTATTTGTAATTGACTTCTTTAATTGGTTTGGTTATTGATTCGCGGAACGCCACACGAGGTGCACCAACATTGGCAGGCACTCTAAATTCACGCTGCAAGCGGTCTACCACGATATCCAAATGAAGTTCGCCCATACCTCTAAGAATGGTTTGGCCAGAGTCTTCATCTGAATTAACATGAAGTGTCGGATCTTCTTCTGCCAACTTGCGAAGAGCCTCCCCCATCTTTTCCTGATCTGCAGAACTTTTTGGTTCAACAGCAATTGAAATCACGGGCTCAGGGAAAGAGATTGTTTCGAGAACAAGCGCCTTTGTATCACAAAGGGTATCGCCAGTAAAACTTTCTTTGAAACCAAGAACTGCACCAATGTCGCCTGCACGAATCTCCGTCACATCTTCACGATGATCAGCATGCATACGAATTAAACGTCCAATACGTTCCTTTCTGCCTTTCTTGGTGGAGTTTTGAACGGTTTGTCCCTGATTTAAAACGCCGGAATAAACACGAACATAAGCAAGGCGACCAACGTACGGATCGGTTACAATCTTAAACACTAAAGCGCCTAAAGGTGCATCATCCTGAGCAGGAATATCAAAGGTATTGTCAGGGTTACCCGGTTCAGACACAGTGATAACAGGTCGATCAGCCGGGGAGGGAAGGTAATCAACCACCGCATCCAGCAAAACCTGCACACCTTTATTCTTCAAAGAAGATCCACAAAATACCGGAGCAGCTTTGGTTGAAAGAACACCCTTACGAAGGGCAACCTTCAGTTCTTCAATGCTAATCTCCTGGGCATCCAAGAACTTCATGGTCAGATCATCATCAAGTTCTGCGATCTTTTCAACCATTTTGGCACGGGCCTCAACAGCCTGATCTTTCAGATCAGCTGGAATCTCAACGACATGAGGTTCTTTGCCAAGATCGTCTTCCCAAACAATAGCCTTCATGGAAAGCAGGTCAACAACGCCTTTAAAAGTTGATTCGAAACCAATGGGGATTTGCATTGGAATCGGGTTGGCTCCAAGGCGATCTATAATGGTTTCTATAGTGCGTTCATAGGAAGCACCGACGCGATCCATTTTATTGACAAAACAAATGCGAGGTACTCCATACCGATCTGCCTGACGCCACACGGTTTCAGATTGAGGTTCAACGCCTTGCACGGCATCAAATACCACCACCCCACCATCCAAAACACGAAGGGAACGTTGTACTTCCGCAGTAAAGTCAATATGTCCTGGGGTATCAATAATGTTGACTTGATATCCCTTCCACTCCGCGGAAACAGCAGCAGAAACAATGGTGATACCACGTTCGCGTTCCTGAACCATCCAGTCAGTTACCGTTGTACCATCGTCAACAGAACCGATGCGATGGGTCATACCGGTATAAAACATAATACGCTCGGTGGTAGTGGTCTTCCCAGCGTCAATGTGGGCAATAATGCCTATATTTCTGTATTTTTCCAGCGGATGTACACGTGCCATTCTTAACTACTTCCTATTATTTAGTTTTGCAAATTTAAGATTAAATCAAATTAAACACGGTAATGAGAGAAAGCACGATTGGCTTCAGCCATCTTGTGGGTCTCGTCACGTTTACGAATAGCGGAACCAGTTTCATTAAAGGCATCAATTAATTCAGATGCAAGCTTGTCAGAAAAAGATTTACCAGAGCGATCGCGAGCAGCAGCGAGAAGCCAGCGAATTGCCAAAGTCGTGCGACGATCAGCAGAAACTTCCATTGGCACCTGATAGGTTGCACCACCCACACGGCGTGGACGAACTTCCATTGCTGGACCGACGTTCTTCAATGCACCATCAAAAACATCCATGGGGTTTTTTTCAGTGCGTTCCTTGATCAGATCCATTGCATCATAAATCAAACGAACAGCCGTGCTTTTCTTACCACGTTTAAGCACATGCTGAACCAAGGTCTGCAAATTTACGCTATTAAAACGGCTATCGGGAAGGATTTCCCGCTTTTCAGGTTTTGCTCTACGCATGCTCTATTACTCCATCTTATATTGTTACTTTGGACGCTTCGCGCCGTACTTGGACCGGCCCTGCTTACGATTCGCAACACCGGTGGTATCGAGAGAACCACGGACAATGTGATAACGCACACCCGGCAGATCCTTCACACGACCACCGCGCACCAATACCACTGAGTGCTCCTGCAACTGGTGACCTTCGCCAGGAATGTAAGCTGTGACTTCAATACCATTGGTCAAACGTACACGAGCAATCTTGCGCAACGCTGAGTTTGGTTTCTTGGGCGTCATGGTACGAACAACAGTACAAACACCGCGTTTCTGCGGTGCACCTTTGTCCTGTCGTACACGGCGCTGCTTGAAACTGTTCAATGTGAACTGAAGTGCCGGGGCCTTGCTTTTTGTTTTATTATTTTTGCGGCCCTTACGGACCATTTGATTTACTGTCGGCATAACCGCCTCCGATTACAAATTATTTCACAAATTCATTTGAATATTCGCAATAAATGAGACCATCAACGAATTTTTCTGATGGCCTCATTTGTAGCTGCCAGTTGGGTCGAGTGGGGATAAAGCCACTCTTGCTTTCATTGGGCAACGGCTGATTAGTTTATCACGCCATACCTTTTGCGTCAATAGGAATCTCTACTTTTTTCCAGTTCGATTCTCTCCGAGACTCAATAAACCAGTATCGTGTTTTGGCGGGTGCGCTTTCTCGTCATCCTTACCGAACTTGACCACATCACCGCCTTCGTTAATTGCTTCCACTGCAAGACCAAGTGACTGCAATTCTTTAACCAGAACACGGAAGGAGGCGGGAATGCTTGGTTCTTCGATCGGCTCACCTTTCACAATCGCCTCATAGGTGTTTACACGGCCTTGAACATCGTCAGACTTGACAGTGAGCATTTCCTGAAGGGTATGTGCAGCGCCGTATGCCTCAAGCGCCCAAACTTCCATTTCACCAAAACGCTGACCACCAAACTGTGCTTTACCACCCAGCGGCTGCTGAGTAACAAGGCTGTATGGGCCTGTAGAGCGGGCATGAACTTTATCTTCCACAAGGTGGTGGAGTTTCAAGATAGTCATCACACCAACAGTAACGGGTTGATCGTATGGAAGACCGGTCTTGCCATCGCGCAGCACCTGCTTACCAAGAATCGGAAGTGGGACTCCTTTTTCTTTGGAAACTTCCTGTGCTGTATCATACACTTTATCTTCAGCAACACGACGGGTCAAACCAAGAGACTCCATCCACAAACGCAGACAGGCCTTTACAGTCATGTCATCGATCTCGGGATCAGGGTTGGCTACATCGCGGTCTTCGAGCAGAATTTCTTCGGGGTTGGTATAGCCCTTTTCGCGCAACCATTCCCGGGCTGTCGCATGACGCGCATAATCCAGATCATTTAAGCTATAGACATCATATTTGCGTTTACCAAGCCAATGCTCGAGATATAAGCGTCGAACTTCATCATCATCTTGAATGGAATTCGGGTCATATTCCTGATCCTTAAGCCATTCCCATGCTTTTTCCGCAGCTTCCTTCCAAGACTGATCCATGATCCATGCACGAGCAAGTTCAGCTTCAATTTGCTCTTCACTGGCACCGTCAAACACTGGGGTAATAGCACGGAATCCCATACGTTTCGCGGCCCATCCCAAGTGAACTTCCAATACCTGACCAATGTTCATACGTCCAGGAACGCCGAGCGGGTTCAAAATAAGATCGACAGGGGTTCCATCTTCAAGGAAAGGCATGTCTTCAACAGGCACGACTTTGGAAACCACACCTTTGTTTCCGTGACGCCCTGCCATCTTGTCCCCTGCTGTGATCTTGCGACGCTGCGCAACTGAAACACGCACCATCATATCTACACCGGCAGAGAGGTCGGAATTGTCTTCACGGGTAAATACTTTCACATCTACAACTTTACCGCGCTCACCATGGGGCATGCGTAGTGAAGTATCTTTCACATCACGAGACTTTTCACCAAAGATCGCTCGCAACAAACGCTCTTCAGGGGTAAGTTCTTTTTCGCCCTTAGGTGTAATCTTCCCAACAAGGATGTCATTAGGACCTACCTCTGCCCCAATGCGAATAATGCCGTTTTCATCAAGGTCTTTGATGGCATCATCACCAACATTGGGAATGTCACGGGTGATTTCCTCGGGGCCAAGTTTGGTATCGCGGGCCTCCACCTCATGTTTTTCAATATGAACTGAGGTAAAGCGGTCATCCTGAACGAGACGTTCAGAAAGTAGAATAGCATCTTCAAAGTTACCACCTTCCCAGGAAAGGAAGGCGACCACAACATTTTGACCAAGAGCCAGCTGACCGCTATCGGTAGATGAGGAATCAGCAATAATATCACCAGCCTTAATCAATTGTCCCTTTACAACAGAAGGACGTTGATCGATACAGGTGCTTTGATTAGACCGCTGATACTTGCGAAGCTGGTATACACGGTTTCCGCTTCTCTTCTCTTTGACCGTGATGGTGGATCCAGTTACCGAGACCACCTCACCGTCTGCATCAGCAACAACAACCTGACCCGAATCAAGAGCCGCATGGCCCTCCATACCTGTAGAAACAAGTGGGATTTCAGGGCGAACCAAAGGAACTGCCTGAGCCATCATGTTCGAACCCATGAGCGCACGATTAGCGTCGTCATGTTCAAGGAATGGGATAAGCGCCGCACTAATACCAACGACCTGATGCGGGGCCACATCCATATAATCAATTGCCTCTGAGCCTGCAAACAAGAAGCCAGAGTGATATCGGCAGGAAATACGTTCGCGTGAAAACTCTTTATTTTCGGTCAATTGAGCATTTGCTTGAGCGATCGTATATTTATCTTCAGCATCCGCAGAAAGGTAGGAAATCTCATCAGAGACGAAAGGAACAACACTAATTTCTCCACCAACCTTGGCAAGCTTCTTCAAAGCCTTCGCGTCAATTGATGTTCCAGACTTGAAGAGAAGCTCCTCGCTTTTTGGATCATATACATCTTCACGCAGAGTACGCCCTTCCAAGCGTTCATCATCTGCCTTAAAGGTCTTATACACCCTTCGATAGGGTGTCTCAATGAAGCCATATTCATTTACACGAGCAAAAGATGCCAAACGCCCAATAAGACCAATATTTGGACCTTCTGGAGTTTCAATCGGGCAGATTCTCCCATAGTGAGAATGATGCACGTCACGAACATCAAACCCTGCGCGTTCACGGCGAAGACCACCTGGGCCGAGAGCAGACAAAGTTCTCTTATGACGCAACTCAGCCAATGGGTTGGTTTGATCCATAAACTGTGATAATTGAGAAGATCCAAAGAATTCACGCAACGCAGCTACTACGGGACGTATATTGACAAGCGTCACAGGAGAAAGCTGTTCCTGATCACGAATGGACATGCGTTCTTTAATAACACGTTCCATGCGGCGCAAGCCAATGCGTAATTTGTTCTGAATCAGCTCCCCTACTGTCTTGACGCGACGGTTTCCCAAGTGATCAATATCATCGGGGCGTTCAGCACCATTATTAATCTGAATCATTCGGCGAATCAAACGAATCACATCGCTCTTGGTTACTGTACGATGTGGGATGGGAATGTTCAGGTCGAGTTTTTGGTTCAACTTGTAACGACCGACACGTTCAAGATCATAGTGGCGTTGATCGAACAACTGCTCTTCAAGGAATTGACGGGCGTTATCAAGAGTGGCAGGATCACCGGGCCGCATTTTTTTGAAAAACTCGATTAGGGCCGCATTGGGGATTGTCTGGTTGTACTGACTCCAGTCAGGCTCTTGTTTGAGCGAGGAGGCAATAAACATGCGCTCAGGATTGTTATCTACATCCTTAAAGATGGAGAGGATTTCTTCATCAGTACCAAACTTAATGGGCGAGTCCTTCAATCCATCATCAACAGCGGCGAGGGCACGCAAAAATACGGTGATTGGAACTGTACGTTTGCGGTTGAATTTCAAGATGATGTAATCGGACTTGCGTGTTTCGAATTCCATCCAAGCGCCACGGTCTGGAATCAATTTTGCCATTGCCAGCGGACGCCCTGTTGCACGATCAGCAGGCGCCTCGAAATATACGCCAGGAGATCGAATCAACTGAGATACAACAACACGTTCCGTACCATTTACAATGAACGTGCCCTTATCGGTCATCTCAGGGAAGTCACCAAGGAAGATATCTTGTTTGATTGGTTCAGGCACATCTGGGCCAGCCAATAAAACAGAGACATATAGTGGGCTAGCGTACGTCAAGTCACGCTCAACACATTCCTCAATCCCATGTTTGGGGTCTCCAAACCAATACTTGAGTCCCCATTGCTGAGACTCAGGACTTCGGCTTGGAAAAAACAGTTTCATTCCTTTGTTGTAGGACTCAATAGGTGAGATTTCATGAAACAGGTCATTCAAACCCTCTTTTTTGAGTCGTTCGAATGAATCAAGCTGTACTTCTATTAAGTTGGGGAGATCTAGTTTTACTGGAATACGTGCGTAGGTTTTTTGGGGCAAAGAAGATGCCATTCTTCTCTCCTAACTCTATGGCTGGGTTATGAAACGATTTTAACTGTCCCACTTGGACAGCGACCTAACATTATATCGAAACGAATATAAAAAGTCAAGAACTATCATCATCAGCACAGACATAAAACAGATTCGTGCGCGTTTCTTGACAATCTATATAAGTACGTGTAAAATCACGACCGCTTTACAAAAAGATGTTCATGCCGAGATAGCTCAGTTGGTAGAGCACGCGACTGAAAATCGCGGTGTCCCCAGTCCGATCCTGGGTCTCGGCACTCTGGCTGATGGTTTGGCCAAAAAACGCGGGCGTAGTACAGTGGTAGTACGTCTCCTTGCCAAGGAGAAGGTCGTGGGTTCGAATCCCATCGCCCGCTCAGATATAGAGAAATACTATAGACATGGCGTCGTGGCCAAGTGGTAAGGCAAGGGTCTGCAAAATCCTCATCAGGGGTTCAAATCCCCTCGACGCCTCTTCAAAAGCAAATCACTTCTGATTTGCTTTTTTTGTTGCGAATTTCTCATGGAGATTCCATGAAAAAAAGTCTATAATCAAATATGAGAAAAAATCTGTTCAGAACCATGAAGAACAAGCAACCATTCTCTGCATTAGGCATTTCTTTAATATACGCTTTTATAGGGGGCACATGGATTTTACTATCCGACCGTCTTGTAACTCTTATCTTCACGAATCCTGATCAACTATCCGTTATCCAATCTTACAAAGGGTGGTCCTTTGTCATTGTTACCGCAATCCTGTTGTTTATATTATTGAAAAACAGGAGAAACACACTTCAAGCAGCTGAACAAAACTTCTCAGATCTTTTTGAATCAGCAACAGAAGGTATTTTCCGGTCTTCACCAGACGGACGTTTTCTTCGCGTCAATTCTGCAATGGCTGCCTTGTATGGATATGAATCACCAGAAGACATGCTTAATCTTGTCCATGACATCAGTTCTCAAATTCATGCGTCTTCTGATGGTCGGCGCAAGTTCACAGAAGAACTGACAAAGAATGGATATGTAAAAAACTACAATGCGAAGAATTTACGAAAAGATGGAAGCATCTTCTGGACATCAACAAATGCCCGCGTCGTCAAAGACGCAAACAACCAGGTTCTATACTACGAGGGGTTCGTAACTGATATTACACAACAAAAAAAGGGGGAGCAATCTTTAAAAGAAGCTGAGGAGCGCTACCGTACTCTGGTCGAAAGATTACCATCCGTCATTTTTATGGATAATTTCAATGACCCACAATCCACTCAATACATGAGCCCGCGATTGAAGGAAATTCTTGGTTACACACCAGGGGAATGGGAAGCCGGGGTAAATATGTGGGAAAAATCACTGCACCCCGAAGATAGAGAAAGAGTTCTTGCAGAAGATGCGCGGACTGACAAAACTGGAGAACCCTTCCGCATCGAATATCGGCTGCGGCATCGAGATGGACACTACATATGGATAAAGGAAGATGCCTCCATCATCAAAGCGGAGGATGGCACTCCCCTATTCTGGCAGGGAACCCTTCTTGACATTACAGAACAAAAAAACTCTGAAAAGGTCATGAAGGAAAATGAAATCAGTTACCGAGAACTATTCAACAGCGTAACACAGGCCATTTATATTCAGGATAAAGAAGGAATATTTCTTGATGTAAACGATGGCGCAGTGAAGATGTATGGATACCCTCGGGAGTATTTTATTGGGAAAACCCCCGAGATATTGAGTGCCCCCGGGAAAAATGATTTGGAAAGCCTTGCGCAAAAAATCGCGGATACTTTCAATGGAACTCCTCAAGAGTTTGAATTTTGGGGCATCCGAAGTAATGGACAGGTATTCCCTAAAACCGTAACCCTCAACAAAGGCACCTACTTCGGCAAAGATGTAATTATTGCCATTGCACAGGATATTACAACCCGCAAACAGGCGGAAAGTCTGCTTGAACGCCAACTAAAAGAATTAACCGTTTTGCGCGCCACCACCATGGCTGGCACACAAAGCAATTCTGAAGACGACATGATTGCCCAAGTGACCCAGATCACCGCAGAGATATATACTGATGTATGTGGAATACTCTTGCTGAACGAAAAAGGGGATACACTCACTCCCCACCCCTCTTATATCGGCGCAAACGTTGACAAATGGAAAAACGGTTTTCCAGTCACCCAAGGCGTTTCAGGTAGAGCAGTGCGGAGTGGAAGGGCCATACGCATTGTAGATG
The DNA here is from genome assembly GCA_035339375.1 of Anaerolineales bacterium. GTDB lineage: Bacteria > Chloroflexota > Anaerolineae > Anaerolineales > Villigracilaceae > Villigracilis. The sequence continues at coordinate 9,433 of DAOQID010000007.1, forward strand.
TCACTCAGGATGTGGATTACATTGAAATAGATTCAAACACAAAATCTGAGATCTGCATCCCTTTTCGAGTGCAGGAACGTATCATCGGTGTATTTAACGTGGAAAGCAGGCACAAAAACGCATTTGATGAAAAGGATGAACGCCTGCTCAACACCATCGCAGGCGGTCTGGGAACCGCAATCGAAAAATTGCGGCTTTCGAAGGCAGAGCAAGTTCAGCATCAGCGAGAAACAGCCCTATGGGAACTTATCCGCCTGGCCAACTCCTCATTGGACTTAAATCAGGTGCTCCAATCCATTCTCGATCAATTACAAAAGGTCATATCTTCCGACGCAGGCAGCATTCAACTCCTGGATAAAGACCGTCTGGTCATTTCTGCTGGAATCGGATCTGAAATCCTCAACTTTTCAAAAAAGGGGCCGCTCCTGCTTGGTAAATACCCCTTGAATAATTACGTCATCACGGAAAAAAAGCCAGTCCGACTTAACAACGTTTACCTTGACGATCGCTTCAAATTTTTCAGCGAAAACTCGCAGGTGCTCTCATTCATGGGTATTCCGTTGATTGTCAAAGAAAAAGTGATTGGCATGATCACGCTCGAAAGCTATCAACTCAACCACTTCACCAAACAGGATGAGGAACTTGGGCTTGCAGTAGCAAATCATACTTCCATCGCCATTGAAAATGCGCGCCTATTCAACGAAGAAAAAAGGCGCACCCAGATTATTGAAACATTGGCAAATATTGCCAACGAAATCGCTACCACCAGAGAAGTTATCCCGGCATTGGATAAGATCGCCGAACGTGCCCTTTCCCTGCTTAAAGCCAGCACACTTGCCATTTACCTATTGCAGGATGACGAAAAAACAATAAAGATCGTAACCGCCAAGGGTGCCTACCAGGACCAGTTGCTTTCACATACCCTTGAAATTGGAAAAGGCATCACAGGGAATATTATTGCCACAGGCAGGCCTGAAATCGTAAATGACTTTTCGCAGGATACGCGTACAGTCACTGTTCCCGGTACTCCTAAAGAAGATGCCCGCCTTGACACGATGATGTCTGCCCCACTCACCTTGCATGGAAAATCCTTTGGCGCCATCAATGCGTGGCGGCCAAAAGCAAATGGCTTATTCGATAACTCAGAACTAAACTTCCTTGTCAGCATTGCACATCAGGCATCCATTTCGATTGAGTCGGTACGGCTTTTTGAAGAAATCACACGTCACGCACAGGAAGCAGCTGCCATCGCCGAGGTTGGCCGCAGCATTTCATCCACCTTACAGCTCAATAAGGTACTGGACAGCATCGCCTACTACGCCAAAGAACTCCTGCAAGCAGAAACTAGTGCCGTGTATTTAACCGACCCCAATACACCCAGTCTTAGAGCCATATCAGCTCTTGGACGTGAATCAGATGAGATCAAGAATGATCCGCTGAAAATCGGAAATGGGATTCTGGGCAACATTGCCTTAAACAAGCAGGGTGAGATCGTCAATAATACGATCACAGACCCGCGCTCCATTCCGGTGGTTGGAACTGAAATTGAACGTGATGAACACATCATGGGAATGCCGTTCCTTTCCAAGGGACAGCTGACCGGCCTGCTGGTGGTTTGGCGCGTCGGGGAGGACAAGGCGTTCAAATCCACCGACCTCGATTTTCTCAACAATCTCGCTCAACAAGCCACAGTTGCCATTGAAAACGCACGCCTGTTCGAAGCCGAACACAAACACCTGCAAAACGCAGAAGTTCTAAATCAGGCTACATCCGCTCTCGCCAACACATTGGATGTTTATAACTTATATGAAAACATCCTTGATTGGTTAAAACAGCTTGCCCCCTACGACAGCGCATCCATTATGATGGTCAACTCAAACGACACCCTCAAAATGACCGCCATGCGCAACATCCCAAGGCATTTTTCCATCGGGCAGATCTTTCCGCTCACACAAAAATGGAAAGCCATCATCGAAAGCCGCAAGCCAAATATTCTGGATGACGCCCAACAGAACTTTGATTTTCAAAAATGGACAGGTACCGAATACATCCGCAGCTGGATGGGTGTAGCCATGTTCATTCAAGATAAACTGATCGGCTTTATAAATCTTGACAGCAAAATAGTGGGCACATTTACCGAAGAACACGCCGTTTTGGTACAAACTTTCGCCAATCAGGCAGCGACCGCACTTGAAAACGCCCGCCTCTTCGAATTGGAACAAAAACGCCGCAAAGAGTCCGAGATCATGCGGCAGGCCACCACAGTACTCTCCAGCCTGCTCGACCTTCCATCCCTTCATGAAGCCATCCTCGAATGGCTGCGCAAGATCGTGCCATACGACAGTGCCTCCATTATGGAAATCGAAGGAGCGCACATCCGCATCACTGCCGCAAAGGGATTCCAATTCCCTGAAAAAGCCATTGACCACACATTCCCGATCGATCATGTTCTATTAAAGATCATGAATGAAACGGGCGAACCCCTAATTATTGACGACTGCAACAAAGACCCGCGCTTCGAACGCTGGGGCGATGCCGAGAAAGTCCGCGGATGGATGGGCGTTCCCATGATCACACGCGGACAGGTAACAGGCTACATCACCATTGATCGTGTCATTCCAAACACGTTTACCAAAAACGATGCCCTCATCGCCCAGACCTTTGCCCATCAGGCGGCCAATTCTCTCGAAAATACACGCCTCTACACCGAGACCCTGCAAAGACTCGACGAACTCGAAATGGTCAGCCGTGTCTCTTTTGCCCTGCGCACCGCACACGATACAAGAGAAATGATCCCCATTTTGCTCAACGAGATCAAAGCCAACATGGGCACAGACTCGGCTGCCATCTGGCTCTACGATCACGGCAAGAACGAACTCGTCCCGATTGCTACAAGCGGCCGATTAAAAGACCTGCCCAAATCCACGTTCAGACCGAACGAGGGAATTGTCGGGGCGGTATATTCCAAAGGTGCAACACACGTCAGCCCCGAGCTATCTCGCGATATCCTACTCGCCCCCGAAAATGCCAGCTTCTTCGGAAAAGGCTGGAGCAGTGTCACGCTTCCGATCCGAACTGTCTCTGAAACCATTGGCGTTCTTGTTGTTGCCATGTCGGTACCGCACAAGATCGGTTCCAATCACATCCGCTTGATCAATACACTCACTGAAATTGCAGGAAATGCCATTTACCGTTCCAACCTTTTCGAAAGAAGCGAGGAACAGATCCGCCGCCTCACTACACTGCGCGAAATGGATACCGCCATCACCTCCAGCCTCGACCTGCACATTACCCTCGGAATTCTGACAGAACACCTCACCACCAAAATGGGCGTCAGCGCCGCCACCGTACTGGTATTCAACCCCAACAGCCAAACGCTGAACTACCACGCCCCCATCGGATTCAAAAATCGTGAAGCCGTACGCGGCTCACAAAACATCGGCGATGGCCTTGCAGGACAAATCCTCTTAAATCGGCGGGCGATCTACATAAAAGATCTCAACAACGAGCCTGACCTGCCGCAGATGAAAATCCTGCGAACCGAACAATTCGTAAGTTATTATGCCATGCCCCTCTTCAGCAAGGGCGCCACCAAGGGCATCCTCGAAACCTATTTCCGCCACTCGTTTACCCCCAGCGGAGACTGGCTTGATTTCATCCACACACTGGCAGAACAAGCCATCATCGCCATTGACAATGCCCAACTCTTCGAAAACCTGCAGCGCAGCAATCAGGAACTCTCCCTCGCATATGACACAACACTGGAAGGCTGGGGCAAAGCGCTGGAACTGCGCGACAAAGAAACAAAGGGACACACGAACCGCGTCACAAACCTGACCCTCGAACTGGCACGGCAAATGAACATTCCCGAAACCGAATTATTGCACATCCGTCGCGGCGCCCTGCTCCATGATATTGGCAAAATGGGTGTATCTGACGCCATTCTCCACAAGGACGGCCCGCTTACCCAGAGCGAACTGTTCGAAATGCGGAAACATCCCAAATACGCCTATGACCTGCTCTACCCCATCGCCTACCTCAGGCCCGCAGTGGACATAGCCTACTGCCATCATGAATGGTGGGATGGAAGCGGATACCCACGCGGCCTCAAAGGAGAAGAGATTCCCCTTGCCGCTCGAATCTTTGCCATCATCGACGTTTGGGATGCCTTACTCTCAGACCGCCCTTACCGCAAGGCATGGTCTCCAAAAAAGACCATGAAATACATCAAAGACCTATCAAACAAACAATTCGACCCGACCGTTGTGGAAGCCTTCAGCCGCATGATCGAAAATGACACGGCTTCAAAAGCGGCCAATGAACCCAAAAAAGTGCTCAAAAAGAACCCAACAAGCAGAACAAAAAAGAGATGAGCTGGCTGGCTCATCTCTTTTTATAAATTTACTTAACCCTTACAAATCGCCGCTTCCCCACCTGCAACACACCAGGGTGTGGAAATACAGCATCGCCGCGTTCCAACACTTCGCCATCCAATTTCACACCCTTCTGGTCGATCAAGGAGCGGGCCTTGCTCTTGCTTTCAGCCAGCCCCGCTGCAAGGATCACATCCACCACCGTCTGACCTGCCTGCAAGGAAAACTCGGGCATTTCATCGGGAATTTCCTTCTGTTGGAAGGTCTTGACGAAATTCTCACGCGCCGACTTCGCGTCTTCTTCGCCATAGAAAATGCTGGTGATCTCACCTGCCATATTCATCTTGGCATCGCGTGGATGCAAGGCTCCTGAAGCCACATCCTGCTCGATCTTCTCGATCTCGGGCGGGCTCCAGCGTGTGACCAAACGCATGTACAACCCCATCGCCGAATCAGGCACAGACATCAATTTACCGAACATATCGTTCGCGCCTGTATTAATCGGCACGATATTTCCAGTGGATTTTGACATCCGCTGCACACCATCTGTTCCTGGCAAAATTGCAGTGATGATGCCCACCAACGGTTTCTGCCCCAGCGCTTCCTGCAATTTGCGCCCGGCAACGATGATATTGAATAACTGGTCCGACCCGCCGATCTGCACATCGGTTTCCATGGCAACAGCGTCATACCCCTGCATCAACGCATAAAAGGTCTCATGAATGTAAATTGGCTCGCCTTTTTCAAGGCGATTGGCAAAATTATCGCGCGCCAAAAACTGCTGAACGGTGAAGTTCTGCCCAAGACGAATCAAATCCACCAGCGAAAGCTTCGAAAGCCACTCACCGTTGTAGCGGATCTTCGTCTTTTCACGGTCAAGCACACGAAAGGCCTGCTCGGTGTATGTCCGCGCATTTTCAGCAACCTGCTCCTCGGTCAGAATGGGACGCGCCTTGTTCTTATCCGAAGGGTCACCCACCAGAGCAGTATAGCTCCCGATCAGAAAAGTGACTTCATGTCCCAGGTCTTGAAACTGGCGCAATTTGCGCATGGTGATGGTATGTCCCAAATGCAGATCAGTGGATGTTGGGTCGTAACCACAGTACACACGCAACGGCCTGTTCTCTTTTTGGGCAAGGGTCAGCCGCTCGCGCAATTCAGCGGTCATGGCCTTCTTCAAGTCCTGATCGCCATATTCGGTGCCGAGCATCAATAACTCAACCTGTTCTTCGATGTTCATAACTTCTCCTTCATACCTTAACCGTACATTACGGTGAATTGACAAACAAAAACGCGCCCGCGATGATGTGGGCGCGTTCAAAGCACTCCATCGCAGGGATTATGGATGGGTGTAATAATAATATTTGTTGAACGAACTGGAACTGGACATGCGCGTATTATACATCAAGAATTTTACTGTGCCAAACCAAACGGGAAGGTCCACGGGCCTTTGACGGTGTAGAACTCATCGCTGTACACAATGGATTCGGCCTGCTCCTGGGTCATTCCGGGGGGCATGCTGAGGATCTGCATGGTAAGCATTCCGTTCACATCCGTGCAATCCACTGAAATACCGGTGCCACGGTCGAGCATGGCCTGTTGGATCTTGGGCATGTAAATGGAGCAGTAATCATCGGCGCGCACGGTGGTGCCGATCGCATCAATGATGATCGCCGCATTGGTCAGGTCGGCATCGGGCGGCACCACAAAAGTCAACGTATCACAGCGCAATCCCACCGCCCCATTGACGGGCTCCTGAAAACTCAGCAGGGTTGTGCCAAACTCTTGCACCACCACTCCCCCATATGTGAGGCTCGCCGACTGAATGCCCCAATCAGCAGTATCGGGAAGGGTAAAACAAACATCAGCATTGATATTTTTTCCCTCCATCGAAACCCGGTCCATACGCACTTCAATGCCGCTGGCAGTTTGGTTCGGCGCAGCCACTTCCACTTGCGCAGTTGGGTATGAAGGATCAATATACGGTTCTGCCGTGGCCATTAATGCTGGCATAACCACCACAGGGTGCTGTTGTGAAGAAGTACCACAGGCAGTCAGGAGGACTGCCAGCACAAGGATCATTTTTTTCATGGATTTCTCTCCTTTGACATTAACTAAATAAATCGGTCATCGCTTCACGCGGACCTGGAAACTGGTACCGGTACCCTGACTCGATCAGCCGTTTGGGTTGGGAAAACCTGCCTTCCACCACCAAGACGCTCATTTCCCCCAAAAAGGTCCTCAGTAAAAATGCAGGGACAGGAAACCAATACGGACGGTGAAGCACATCGGCAAGCGTTTTATTGAATTCTGCGTTTGAGGTCGGCTCGGGCGCGATCAGGTTGTATGCCCCACGGGCATCTTCGTTTGCGATCAAATGCCGCACGGCTCCAACCCAATCCTGAATATGGATCCACGGCGCGGAAAATTTTCCACCGCCCATGGGGCCACCCACAAATAATTTAACAGGCAGAGCCATCAACGGCATGAGCCCTTCTTTTTTATCGAGCACTGGCGCCGTGCGAAGGATCACCCGCCGCAATCCCAACTCTTCGAGTGGCTTCGTGGCATTTTCCCATTGCACCGCAAGCCGCGAAAGGAAATCATCCCCGGGCGGCGTGGATTCGTCTGCGAGATCGCCGCTCAGGCCATAATAATTGATGCCCGACTGCTGAATAAAAATGCCCGGGCGCTGAGTCGCTTTTTGGATTGCTTCAACAAGCGCCAGTCCGGGAATGATGCGAGAGTCATGAAAGGCTTTTTTCATGGCGTTGGTCCACGGCCAGGAGGCAAGCGTTTTCCCGGCGAGGTGAATCACCACATCCATCTCGTTGACCCAATGCCCCCAGCCGTCTGTCGTTTTTGCATCCCAGTGGATCGCCTGTGTTCCGTTCATGGTGCGCGAACCACGGGTGAGAATAAAGACTTTGTGCCCATCCATAAGAAAGGATTTTGCGAGGGCGTTACCCAAAAAACCCGAGCCGCCCGCGATCATGATGTTCATTTCAAATGCTCCTGTAATGCGCCGCCGCGCGGATTCATTTAAGTGGCAGTATAATCATGCAGATTACCGAGGCAAAATGTACGAACCGGTGCTGGTACTCAACGCTAATTTTGAGCCGATCCATATTTGCTCAACACGCAGAGCTGTTGGACTGATACTTGCAGGGAAAGCCGGTTTGATCGTCAATGGACGCGGGTACATCCGCACAATCTCTCAGATGCTTCCCCGCCCTTCGGTCATTCGGTTGGAATCACAAGTTCATCGTCCGCGCCCTCACGTTAAATTAACGCGCCGCGAAATATTCCGTCGCGATAATTATACCTGTCAGTATTGCGGGAAACGAGATGGGCCTCTTACTGTGGATCATGTCATTCCACGCCACATGGGTGGCCAGCATATTTGGACAAACCTGGTGGCGGCCTGCTCTGCCTGTAATCACCGCAAAGGCGGCCGCAAAGTGGAGGAAGCCCACATGCACCTCCTGCATATTCCCAAGGAACCACCCACCAATGCCGCCTACATCTTTGGGAGGCATCTGACCGAGAATGGCGAGTGGGCGCCTTATATTTCGGGCTGGTAGATTTTTCCCGCCTTCTTACCTGAACTGTTTTTGCTGTTTTCTGCCGCTCTTCCGAAATGGGAGAGCGGTAGTCTTTTACCAAATTTCAAGACCATGAAATCTTTCATCAGGGCTACTGTGCCGCGGAAATTTTCACCGGCCTCTGCAACCGGGTCGCCGCTCGCATAACGCCCGCTGGGATAGTGGATGAGATACAGCCTGCCTGCACCTGCCTTCTTTGCCACCTCACCCGCCTGCCTTGCAGAAGAATGACCCGGAGTTTCACCTGTGGCTTCATGAATCAACACATCGGCATTTTCACTCAGACGCACAACCTCGTCACAGGGCTCAGTATCGCAGGAATACGCCATCACCTTCTGGCTTTGGGCAAATTCCACCCGCAGGCCAATGTTTGGAATGAAATGCCGCACAGGCGAGGCATGGATCGTAAAATCGGAACAATTCAAGACCGGGGTCATTTCCTTGAGCGGCAGGCGATGGAAGATGACTGGGAAAAAATTCGGCCAATCAGACCAGTTGTAAAAGCCCATCAAGCTCTCAAGACGATCCAATGTGTAGTGCAATCCATAAATATTGAGCGGAGCTTCACGCCCCAATAACCACATATCCATCAAAAGCAATGGAATGCCCGAAGCATGGTCAGGGTGGAAATGGGTCAGAATTAGATCGGTGAGGTCATTAAAATCCAGCCCAGCCTGCTCAAGTCGCAAAATCGGGTTGCTGCCGGAATCGATCAACACCATCCGCTCCCTGCCGACCAACACCATGTGTGTATTTTCACTGTCTTTTGTAGGGATCGCATTCGACGAACCAAGGATGATTACTTTTGGCATATGGTTATCTTATCCTACATTCCTGCCTTCGTGAATCACAATTTTATTTCGAAAATTCGAACCGAACCTTCTCAAATTGTATCGCTTGACGGCAGATTTTCCAGTCCTTTTCACATAATCAGGCAAAGCCGAAAAGCACAAAAAGCGCCTTTCCAACTTTGCCTGATCTGAAAATCAATTTTTACAACGAAGACTTAATGCAAAACCACTTCGGGTCTAGCCTTTTTCAGCAACTCACTTACTCATCACATTCACCAGAAGAACGGGGGTGACATACGCCTCAATGACCGCAGCAATGGCCAGCAATGGAACAACCAGCCCGAGGAAGATCTTCAGCCAGTCGGCAAATAGCTCGATGATCACCTCACCCATTGATTTGCCTGTTTGAGGCGTAACAAGAGCCACGCCCATGTACAACATCGCCGCAGACCCGATCATCACAGCGGGCAATTCAAAGATCCCATGCGGCAGAATACCAGCGGCAAAGACGGGCAACGGTGAAATGCCAAGCAACTTCAACAACGCATACAATCCGCCGATCAAGCCAATGTTAACCATGTAAAGCAACACCCCCAAAACGCTGAACGAAACCAACCCCGCCAGAAAAATGACCGCCACTGCGCGGGTATTGTTGGCAAAAAGGAACGGCGCAGTGATGGTTCTATGCAAATCCGTCAGGCCTGAAAAATCCTGTGCGCTGTTCGTAATTTTTTGCAGCCTTTCAGGGGTGGCATGTTCAATGACAGGCGCAAAGTTGACCATCATCCAATCGTAGCCAAGCCATATGCTGACAATGGCGATCAAGGTCACCACCAGCACAGCGGAAGAAACACGCCGCAACGAGCCGCCCACTGACATTCCATACCATTCACGAAGCGAATGTGCCCCGCCGAAAAAATTCTTCCAAAATGTGCCCCAAATCCAGCGCAGGTTGATCGTATCAATTTCACGGCCAAGCAGGTATTCCCGCTGAAAATGCGCAATGCCCACGCGGATCAATAGCAGCGAAATGATCATCACACCTGCAACGGCCAGCCAGAGCACGTCTTCATTTCCCCAAAACAACATCACCGCCTCACCCTGCATCAGAATCGCAACAGGGATCACAATAAACGAGGCCAGCAAATTCGCAGCCTTCACCGAGGTGGATTGCACCGAAATCACGATCGCCGCACTCACCATCAAAGTGGCATGTGCGGTCGTCAAAAACAACAATTGAACCATCACCGAAAGCGAAGGGATTCCAAGTCCCTGACGGACAACCATCACCAGGTACAGGGCAATCGAAAGGTAACTCGCCGTCAGAGGTGTGGCTACACCCACCAGCAATTTTCCAAAATACAACTGCCAATCATCAAGCGGCGCACTCAACACAGGCTCAATGGTGCCGCGTTCCTTTTCACCCACAAAGGCTTCCAGTGCCACCACCAACGAAATGGTGATCGGAAAGAAACCAATGATCATGATCGAAAATGGCACAAGCCTGTCGAGGATCAAATTCGCTTCGTATTGATTCAGAAAATCAACCGTCTGTTTTGCGAATTCATTCATCAGGAAAGGGAATGCGATCACAAGAATGATCATCGGCGTCAGCACACGCCAATCGCGGAATTGATCTTTCAACTCACGCCCTGCCACCAGCCAGACCGGTCTCAGTTTATTGAACATGGTCACTTCCTTTGGCATCTGCCATCACCTTCAAATACACCTGCTCCAGCGTACGCGCCTGCTCTTGAAATGCCAGCAAAGGTGCTCCAAGCGCAGACAACGCCTGCAACATGATCGGATTGGAAACCTGCGGCCGTTCCACACGGACCTTCAAACTGGTCGCTGTCCGAGAGAGCAGGGTCACCCCTTCAGGCAACACCAACCCACCCGCGTCCCAAGCTTCACTGAATCTGATCTCATATTCGGGTGCCCCCAGCACATCGCGTTTCATCTCTTCCAATGAACCCTGCAAGAGGATCTTGCCGCGATAAATGATCGCGATCTTATCAGCTAGTGACTCCACCTCGGTGAGATTGTGCGAACAAAGGACGATCGTCCGCTGGGATGATTTCAGCCGCGCAATTTCATCCCGCACCAGCCGCGCCGACTCAGGGTCCATGGCTGAAGTGGGTTCATCGAGAAGCAATACGCCAGGATCATGCATCATGGCACGAGCCAGCGCCAGTTTCTGGCGCATACCTTTCGAGTATTCGCCGATTCTGCGCTTTGCGGCTTCCGTCAGCCCGTAGTATTCAAGCAAATTGTCACTGCGGGTTTTCCGTATCGCGGGTTCCAGGTTATAGATACGACCAAAATAATCGAGGTATTCAATGGCATTCATACGCATGTACAAGCCGTGTTGTTCGGTCAGCACCCCCACTGAAGAACGAACCGCATGTCCATTTTTCACAACGTCATACCCTGCCACCCGCGCCCAACCACGCGTCGGGTTTAGCAAGGCGGTCAACATGCGGACGGTGGTGGTTTTGCCCGCGCCATTTTGCCCCAACAACGCAAGGATCTGCCCAGAATCTACAGAGAGATTTACGCCATCCACAGCCATAAAATCGTGGAACTGCTTGCTTAGGTCATGAGTTTCGATCATAGGTTTTCCTTCACTGGTATTGACGTTATTGTATTCCCCACTTTACAAGGCCTGCCTTCACAGAGACCTTACAATTCCCGGACACGGCGATGATGCCAAAACAGGCTCACACTTGAAAAGAGAAATGTCACCGCAAAGAAAACCTGATTGATATTCAACCCGTTTACCAATGCAACATCGAGGCGTAGAAATTCCAGCAAAAAGCGGGCCAGGCTGTGAAAACCAAGATATGCAAAAAACAGGTCACCGACGGCCAATGTTTCAGCAAATCGCCGCGAAAGCCAGAGCAGCAAGAACAAATTACCCAGGCTCAAAAGCGATTCATACGCAAACAGCGGATGATAAAAATTCACCGCTTCAAATCCGCTTAACCGATAGGCTGGGTCAATAAAGATCTTCCACGGCAGATCGGTGGGGAGACCGTACAACTCCTGATTGAAGTAGTTGCCGATACGTCCAATGGCCTGCCCCAAGGCAAGCCCCGGAGCCAGCACATCGGTCAGCGCCCAGAAAGAGAGTTCATTCTTTTTGGCAAAATACAACAAGGCCAATCCGCCGCCGATCAGCGCACCGGGGAAGCCGAAACCACCGAGCCAAAAGGCGATGAAATCCAATGCATGGGTGAGATAATGCTGCGTCGTCAGACCCAGCTGAACGGAAGAAAGAGGCGGGGTCAAAATATGCCAGAGCCGCGCTCCCAGAGTCCCCCAAACTGCCAGCGGCAGAAAAAGATAATAAATGAGATCCGCATCATAACCATGCCGTTTTGCTTCACGTGCCGAAAGCAGGGCACCCAATGCCATCCCGCAAGCGATCAGGAGGCCGTTCCAGCGCAGAAGGATGGGGCCAAGCGATAGACCTTCGGTCATGTTAGTGCAGGTACTCTTTGTTCTCTTTGGCTTTTTTCATTCGTTCACGCCCCTGCGCGCGGACATGCAAAATGCGCTGCAATGCGGTGATGTTGCCAAGCACGGCAATGAATACCACCGCAAGAAAAGGTTGATTGAAGATCAGCAAAGGAATTAAAACAATATACCGTTCCACCCGGGTAAGCAGGCCGACCTTGGCGGTAAAGCCCAGCCCCTCAGCACGAGCTTTGACATAAGAAACCAGCACCGAACCTGCTGTGGCTAAAAAGGTTGCCACTACACCGGGGTAATCGGCCTGTGTGAGAAAAAAATACAAAAGCCCGCCAAAGGTGATGAACTCTGCATAGCGGTCACTGACAGAATCTACAAAGCCGCCAAAATCGCTTGGTTCACCGCGCAAACGAGCCATGGTGCCATCAAGGGCATCCACCAGAACAGAGACAAAGAGGACGATGCCGCCTATGGTCATGTATCCCTGTGACAGGATGTAGGCACCCACCGTGGTTCCCGCCAACCCCAACAGAGTGATGGCATTCGGCGTCAACCCGCTGCGATTTAGGAAGGCACCCGTTGGATCCAGGATGCCTTTGAAAATACGGCGCAACTGGTCTGTGAAAGTTGGTTTCACTTACCCAGATCCTCCTGCCTGCCCTCTTCCAAATCTTCTTCGCTGACAAGCACATCACGTTCCTTGCCGCCGCCCTGTGATGGACCGACAACGCCCATCTCTTCAAGCTGATCGAGCAGGCGTGCAGCACGCGGATATCCGATTCGCAATCGGCGCTGAAGCAGGGAGGCTGAGGCACGTTGACTTTGGCGCACGATGGAAATGGCCTGCTCTACCAGACCGTCATCTTCGTCTTCGCCAGGTTCCTGCAGGAGTTTTTCCCAGGGTGGAGTCTCTTCAGACCCGTCACCGTTCTTCTGCCAGTGAGAGATGATGCGCTCGATTTCCATGTCGGTGATCATGACCCCTTGTGCGCGGACGGGGTTGCCCACCTCAGGGTTGAGGAAAAGCATGTCACCACGGCCAAGCAGGGATTCTGCGCCGGTGTAATCGAGGATGACGCGACTGTCTGTGCCGGAGGCTACAGCAAATGCAAGACGCGCCGGGAAGTTGGCTTTGATGAGACCTGTCACAACATCGGTGGAGGGTCGCTGAGTGGCAACAACGAGGTGAATACCCGTCGCACGCGCCATTTGCGCAAGGCGTACAAGGTTATGTTCGGTGACATCCGGGGCAGACATCATCAGATCGGCAAGTTCGTCGATCATTACGACGATGCGCGGCAGGGGTTTGCCATCAGCTTTGCGAGTCAATTTGCGATTGTAGGTATCCAGATCGCGGGCATGGGCCGATTCGAGCAGGCGGTAGCGATGCTCCATTTCAACGACGACCCAGCGCAACACACCCAAAATGCGTTCAAGGTTGGTTTCCACCTTGCCATACAAATGCGGCAAGCCATTGAAGCGGATCAATTCCACCATCTTTGAATCGATCATGACCATGCGCAAATCTTCGGGGGTGTTGTTCATGGCGAGGCAGGCCGCAATGGAAGTGATGCAGACCGATTTACCAGAGCCGGTGGCGCCTGCAATCAGCAAGTGCGGCATGCGTGAAAGGTCGGCAATCAGCGGATTTCCCGAAACGTCACGGCCCACAGCCACCGTCAGTGGTGCGCCCACTTTGTTGAACGCCTCCGATTCGAGCAGGGTCTTCAAACGCACAACCGAGCTGTGAGTATTGGGTACCTCGATGCCTACATAGGGTTTGCCGGGCACAGGCGCTTCAATACGCAAACGCTGGGCAGACAATGCCAGAGCTATATCTTTTTCAAGCGAGGCGATCTGCGCCACGCGCACCTTCATTTGCTGTACATCTTCTTCATCGGTGCCGGGCTTTTTAATGAAACCCGGTTGAACTGCAAACTGGGTGACAGATGGGCCCACACGGTACCCGATCACGGTGGCAGGGATGCCGAAATCGGCGAGGGTCTTCATGATGAGCCCCGCCGTTTGATTAATGGTACGTTCATCCGCACGGAGGGCTGATTCAGCCAGAAGAATATGCAGCGGCGGAAGGTCTTCGTTACGCGGACGCGGTTTGGCAGGTTTTTCGTCTTTCTTGTCAACAGCCTTCAGCGAGGTTCGGAATTCAGCAGGGATGACCGGCGCCTTCTTCTTTGGTGCAGCTGGCTTTTCAGGTTCTTCCACGGGCTGTTCCACAGGTTCACTGGGGATGGGCGTTTGCACCACAACAGGGGGAGCTTCTCCTGCCAGTTTCAAAAGCCATGCTTCGATCTTTGTCCACAACCCAAAACCCGTGATGATGGTGAAAATCCATAACAGAAACAGGACCAGGGAACCGCCGATCTTTCCCATCAAACGCCAGGCGAGCGTGACAAGTCCCCAGCCAAGGCGGCCGCCATCCCAGCCTGCTTCTGCAGCGATGATGTCATTGTTTCCGAGAACAGCAAACAGGCCAAGGGTCAGGAGAGAGGCGAGTTCCAGGGAGATAAGTCTGCCCCAGGCGATCTCATTCCTGTCGCGTTGGATCAGCCAATATCCCATGTATCCAAACCCAAGAATAACGAAGATGCTGCCCACTCCAAGCCAAAGCCGCAAACGGCTGGCTACAAATGAAAGGATGACCCCACCCATGACGGTGTTGTAACCCGTTTCACTGCCGCTGCGGATCTGGTTGAAAATGGATTCAAACACAGCCAGCAAAGACATGAGCGCAAAAGCAAATAACACCACACCAAGAATGTCGCGGGCAAAGCGGCCAAATTGCAGGTAAAAACGAGCGAACCGATCGAGCCAGTCGTTCTGCGCGATGGGGGGTGGTTCTGCCTGACGGTACTGTCTATTGCGTGGCTGAGATGAATCGGTCATGCGGTTTTATTCAAGCCTCATACTTAAACCCATGCGCTGATGGGCGGAGTCAAGATGCAAAATACGCACCTGCACAGGCTGGCCTTCAGAAAGGATTTCCTTCAACGGCCTGCCGTTGGCCTGCGGAATTTCAGAAACGTGAATAAGGCCTTCCACACCGGCGTCAAGCCGTGCAAAGGCACCAAAGGACAACACGTTGGTGATCGTGGCATTCTGGACGCTACCTTCTGGGAATTCAGCGTTGGCGCTCTCCCAGGGATTGTTTTGCAAACGTTTAAGGCTCAAGGCAACACGGCAGCGTTCAGGGGCAAGGTCGAGCACTTGCACATCAATCGAATTTCCGATCTTTGTAATCATGCCGGGGTGAGAAACACGCCCCCAGGATAATTCAGAAATATGGATCAACCCTTCCACACCGCCGAGATCTACAAAAACTCCAAAATCGGTGACGTTGGTAACGGTCCCCTTCACCTTCTGCCCTGCCTGCAATGCGCTGAAAAGTTCGGCTCGCTTGCCCGGTTCTGATTGTGCCGCGCGTTCTGAAAAGACCACACGATCATCTTCCGGTACACATTCGATCACTTTCAAATGCAACGAGCGCCCTACATAGGCTTCCAGATCGTGGTCACGGTCAATGTTTTCCACTTTCCCCGCCAGTTCGATCAGGTGCGAGAATGGCACAAATCCGTACAATCCGCCGCCCTCCACGAGCAGACCACCTCGATTGTGCCCGGTGACCATCAGATCCACGATCTGGTCACTCATATAAAGTTCCTTGACCTGACGCCAATTGGTCGCAGGTTTTTTCTCCGTTGGATCATCCATCGCTGCATCATTTTGTGAAGCGACAGACTTCGAATCACTACGGACCTCGGACCTGTTCCCCGCCGAACGAACCGGAGTATGCGCCGAAGAATAACGGCTCTCCTCCATCAGCACCGATGACCACCAGCCCTCGTCGATGACGGGCATCGGATTTTCATGTTTGTTTTTCTGTACAGACATCGTGAACTCCTTCCCAACACAATAAATATGAGCGGCAATGCTTCCCAAGCATACGCTCGAATTGCAAAATCAAGCTTCTTTTCGGCTCATTTCCATTTCAAGAATCGCTTTTGCAACCGCCTCAACAGCAATACGCTGCTTGCGGTACAGATCTGCCTCAGACATGGCAAGGCGTGAAGCCACGTCACGCACCTTGCGCCCTTCAATGAATTTCATTTCAAGGATATTGAACAGGATCCATTCTGTGGTGAATTTACGATCACCCTTGGGTTTGACCTGATCCACGGCTCTTCTCAACAGGGTACGCACTGCATTGGCAGAATTACCGCCGTCTTTTTCAGCCAGCTCACGCACGACCTGTAACTTGATCAACGGGTTATTCGTCAATTTGGGGCCGCCCCAATAATGGGTTAGGGCATCCTTTACCCAGTTGGCGAGGTCTGCTTCTTCGGGGAGCGGTTCTGTGAGCAGATTGGCACGCGTATCATAGCGAACCGCGGCACGCATACGCTGGATCATTTCCACCTGGGGCTGCAAATCCACCAACGATTGGAAAGCCCGTTGCTGAAGTTGACGGTCTTGCAATGCAAGTGCGGCACGGTCTGCCAACAGCCAGAGGGCATCGCGTTGGTCGCGTTCGATCAACTGCTTATCGCGTTTGGCAACTCCCAACAACCCCAACAAAGGCGGCATTTCATCCTGATCCATTTCAGGGCGGCGGCGATGGCGTAATGGCAAAATCCAAAAACTGCCCCACTGAAACTCATGGCGTTCGTCCTCGCCGATCTGTTCCAAAGCCTCGGTGAGTCCTTCCTGATCGAGCATGGCGCGATTCCCAGCCACCACAATGGGTGACAAGGTTTCATCATCCAGCGCTGCCACAAAAGCGGATGGAGATTGCATATGGTCACGCACTGCGGCTAGCACCGATTCAAGGAATTGCTGTAAATCGCTTTGAGTAAGCAGGCGTTCCTCAAAATTTTGAAGCAATTGCAGTTCACCGCGATCTCTGCCGAAGAAAAGCCAGCGTTCCCAAAGAGGTGCGGCAAATGTGATGGCATGTTCAAGCGAAAGAATGGTCACGACCACGATGAAAGGCACAAAGGGATTATAGGGTGAACCAAGCAGTTCCCCACTGCGGCGAATCACCGTCATCAATGCCAAAGCAGCGGATGCAGTTACAGGACCACGCATGATCCATTTGAACAAACGACTTTTAATAACACGGTCTGGCCACGAAACGCCGAAGAAAGCCACCGCATACGCCATAATAATGACCAGTGCCCCCACCAGCACGTTGATGACCGTCGCCACGCTCCAAAACAGGTAGGGATGCTCCGCCGCGAGGCCATATCCAAACAACAGGTAAGGATAAGAGCCGAGCGCAGGTGCGGTTGCGCCAGCCATCAGGTACAACATACGGCGGCGCCCCGAACGGGTCAACATCAGGCTGTAAGCTCGTGCAAAATTTACACCTGCCCAGACCATGGCCGTGACGTAGAACAACGTGAAGACCTCCGTCCACATTGTGCGTTGAAGGTGTGGGGCGGGCTTCCCATCTGGAACGAGCGGGCCGAGTAAATATCCGAATGCAAGTAAAGCAAGGAAAAAAGCCGAAACAACATACATGCCGCGTACTGCAAGCCGTCTGCGCCCACGGGAGGGACGACCAGCGGTTACAAGCAGGGCATCTGAAAGATGAAGATATGCAGCAGGGAGAAAGACAATGCCGAACCATTGCAAGCGCAAAAGCAGATCAACCGTTTCTGACGACATCGCTTCATCCTGCAGCGCCTCGGCGGTGAAAACGATCACCACACAAAGCAAAATGATCGCAAACGACCGCGCCACCCTGTCACGCAGGTTGAACGAAAGCGAATATAGAAACAGCGAAAACGCCGTAATGGCAATTCCCGCCGTCAGAATCTGGTTAAGCGCCTGGATCCCCGCCAGTAATGGTTCCATCCAACCGTTAATCATGTAACCCTTCCAACAAATAATTCGCAAGCCTTTGGCCCATTTTTTGGGCCTGGATCACTATTTCAATGTTTTGCCAAAGAACAAGGCCACATCCTGTGTTAAGTAATAATGGTCATTATACCCGCAGAATTCATACCCGAACTTTTGAGCAAGACGAATGGCAGGCAGGTTTTTCGACTGCATCTCCAACCCAAGGCGACGGTACGATCTTCCCGACGCCCAATCCTGCGCGGCCGCCAAAAGGGTACTCCCCACCCGTTGGCGACGGTGTGCCACATCCACCACCAGATCGGTCACCCACACCATGGAATCCATGCCACGCTCAAGCAGGCTGATATACCCCACCGGGTCCGCGCCGATACAGGCTGTGTACATCATGGACCGTTTGGCCCAATCATCGGCCAAACCAAAAGAATTACGGGGGTAAGCCACAGAAATGGATCGGGGCAAGCGCACTTCACGGAACGAGGCCAACACTTGCCCGGTATCACGGCGCAATTCAAGCTGCCATACCGAGTCACTGGTGGCAGTATGGTCAAACCCCATCAAACGGGAAAGGTCATTGGCAATGGTTGGACGAATTTGAATCTCAGACATATTTTTTCCAGAATACAGTTTTTTCCATCAAGGCATCACGCGGACCGGCACAACACAGGCAGGCAGCGATACTCCTTGATTATCTGTTACAACGAGTCTTAGTTGATAGTCTCCGGGCGTGAGGGCATTGGTGATCCACTCACCCAGTTTGCCATTCACCACGGTCTCACGACCAGCAGAAATGGTGGCCCAAGTGCTGCCACCTTGTGGGGCAACTTCATATTTGTAAAAGCCAAAGTTGGGAATGTTCACCGTCCCCACCAATGTGATGGTACCCTGCACTTCCTGCCCCGGAGTTGGAGAGGTAAGCATGATTTGGTTGGGGGTACAGCCCGTTAAACTGACCGATGCGGGTTGGGGAGGCAGGTTTGCAAATTGGGTCATGGCTTCGGCTGAAAGAGTGCCTGTGGGTGTGGAGATCAGATCCAGGGTGGAGGTGGGGATCAATGCAGTTGAAGGAAGCCCTGGAATGATAAAAGTGGCAACAAAGAACTCAGCACAAAACAAAACAGCAATGATCGTGGAAATGGCCGCGGCTTGTCCCAGCCTGCGGGAGGAAAACTCACGTTCCATTGTAAACACCGCAGTTTGCGATTCCCGCCATGAACGCCATAACCAGCGAAAGGAGAATAAACCTCCTATCGCCAAAACAATATAAATCAACGCCTCATAAGAGGCGAGGAAATTATATATTTCTGCCATAAATCAAACTCTTGCTACAAACTGCGCAACACGCCGCGAATGATCTTTTCAACCTTCGGCGTAATCACCTGCCCGGCTTCAATCACCTCTTCATGGGTGGTGATTGTGGAACCATCCAGATTGGCTTTATTACTGATGCCCGAGAGACCCAACACACGCATGTTGCCATGCCGTGCAATGATCACCTCGGGGACGGTGGACATGCCCACCGCATCGGCCCCAGCCAGACGCAGGAAGCGTAAATCAGCAGGTGATTCAAACGAGGGACCGCTCAAACCTGCATAAACGCCTTCACGCAAAGTAAGTCCATTTTCCTTTGCCACTGCACGGGCCAGATCACAATAGGCACGGTCATATGGCTGACTCATATCAGGAAAGCGCGGACCGATCTCATCAAGATTTGGGCCCATCAATGGATTTAAGCCAGACATTCCCATCAGGTTAAGCTGGTCTGTAATAAGCATCACATCACCCGGTTCGAAATCGGGGTGAACACCACCTGCAGCGTTCGTTACGATCATGCTGGGAATGCCCAGACGCTGCATCACACGCACAGGCAGGGTAGCCTGCCCCATGGTGTAGCCTTCGTAATAGTGAATGCGTCCCTGCATGACGAAGACAGGTTTGCCTTCCAATTCACCAATGACAAACCGTCCCGCATGTCCGTGGACCGTGGAAACGGGAAAATTGGGAAGATCCTTATAAGGGATGTACACTGCATCTCGGACTGAATCAGCCAAACCGTTAAGACCTGAGCCGAGAATAATTCCCACAATGGGTTGGATGGAAATTTGTTTCTTGATCGCCTGTGCGACCGAATCGATCTGTTCAAGAGTGATGAAATTTTGCATGTGTGTATGTCCGTGTAAGTTTTTTGTAAAAGGCTCATCCCCATCGGCAAGCCAAATGTACATTAAGATTATATCAGACCTTGAAGTTGGCTTTATTGCAGGGGAATATTGAAAAACATGCCAACATTTTTCCATTCCACAACTTTTGAAAGGTAGGTAAAATCAACCCTGTTATGTCATTCACACAAACCACAGAGCAATCCACTGAACATGAGTTGGACTTGCTCACTTCTGGAATCATTGGGATATTCGGAGTGGGTTTATTGTTGATTCCCTCACACTTAAACCGATTCGTTGCGGGGATGTCTACTTGGGTTAGTGTGATTATGGGCATTATGGCCTTTGCCCTTGCTTTATCGCTTCAAATCACTTCAACTTTTCGGTCTTCACACAAACCGGCCATTATGATCCGATGGTTGAATATTCTTTTCCTTTTCCTGTTTGCGTTTCTTGCGATCAGGGCGGATTATTTTATAGATGCCATTATCCTCATACTGATTTCAACAACACAAGCGATACTTGCAACCCCGTTGCGAGATCGCTTTATAAAATTCAACCTGCTGCAAACCTGTGTTGCTTTAATCGGTTTTTTCGGCGGGTTATACCTGATACTCAACGGGGATCAATATGCTGGCATCAATCTGACGCCATACAGATTTCCACTGGCGGCCATGTTGATGTTGTTCCCAGTGACCTGGGTGTTTTTTACACTTTCCAGGAATCACAAATTCAACCCATTGGTATCGCGCCTGTTAGTCATTCCATGGCTTATTTGGTGTGCAATTTTTACACCGCCAAAACTTGTTGCGAACCTGATCGCACCTGCCATGCTGTGCATGGTTGTGCTATTTGAGGGTTTCATTCCGTGGAATAAACTTGCGGTTGCCAGAAACAATGTTCTGGGGCGCAAGGTTGTCATGATTATCAGCACGCTGGAAATGGCCATGCTTATTTTCCTCGGCGCGCTTTTTATCGTCATTGACAATTTTGCCGGGGAAAATTACTCGATATTCGCTGCAACCCACGAGGGCGCATTTCTTTTCTTTATTCTGATATCCATCGCGGTATATTTTGCATTGTTCCTCATTCTGGTAACGGTCAATGGCATCATGAGCAAGTTGATGGAATTGGATAAGGACGATGATGAGGACGTACAATCCGAAACCAAAGCAAGTCTTTGGAATACCCGCCTGGCACACTATATAGAACCTTTTATTAATATTCAGGAAGGGGTGCGTATCCGTTTATTGGCACAGACCGACCAGATCGGTGTGCTAACCCAGCAGGTAAAGAGCGAAAAAAAGCGCAACGCACAACTCACTCTGTTATTGGAATT
>DAOQID010000007.1:31150-54530 GCA_035339375.1 Anaerolineales bacterium
CTGGCCGAAGCTGTGGCAGCTGAGTTGAGCCGCGCATGGGAGCGCTCAAGCTACCATCAACGCCTGATGAATCTGGTACAGGCGGGAAGTCAGCTCTCTGCCATGGTGGAGCCCGCTGCAACCACACGCGAGATTGCAACCATTGCGCGGGAGATCCTGCAGGCCAGGTTTACATTTGTACAGATCCAACAGGGACAGGAACGGAACTTCACCGAAAGCGCTTATTCCGGAGAAGCTCCCCGTCTTTTGGGGTCTTTGCAAGAATCTTTGGATTCTGAGGCGTTGATCAAAATGGCCTTCAACGCAGTACAGCCTTTCCGTGTGAGGGATGTTCGCAAGTATTCCTCTACATCGCATCTTATGATCGATAATCCTGTTTTCCGAAGCATGCTGGCCATTCCAATCCGCTGGCATCGGTTGAGTATCGGAGTCATTCTGGCTTTTGGCAAACAAAATGAAGTCTTTTTCAACGAGAATGATGAATCGTTGGCGGAATTGCTGTCCATTCAGGCGGCAGGCGCATTTGAAAGTGCATGGCTGCAACAGGAACTACGCACTTCCCTGAGGACCACCTCCCTGCTGTATCACCTAAGCAACAAGATCATTCAGGTGGATAATCTGAAAGATGCTGCGCGGGACATTGCGCAAACGGCCCATAAACTGGCCAAGAGCATCACTACGGGGGTTATCCTGTTCAATGCAGAGGGTGACATGGTCGCAGAGGTGGAAATCTCATCCGAGGGTATTCATGGTGGAACAGACCATCCCATGGAAATCATCAGAGATGTAATGGTTTCGGGGCAGCTGATCTATCTTTCACGTGGACAATCCATCATCCGCGCCTGCCTCCCCATCCAAACTCCAATTCGCACTTATGGCGCTGTATGGATGGATATGCCCGAAAACCAGGGAAACAAACATGCCGCCAACCCCAATGACCTGCAGGCTCTGGTCAGCCAGACAGCAATTGCACTTGAACGGTCTCTACTATTGGTTGAATCACAGCGGCAGGCGATTGAAATCAAGGCAGCGTACGACAAGCTCGAATCCACATATGACCAGACCCTTGCCGCACTAATGTCTGCGTTGGACGCCCGTGACAGGGAAACCGAAGGACATAGTTTGCGCGTCAGTCACCTGGCAGCCAAATTGGGCAAGGCTCTTAATTTTTCGCACGACCAGCTCAAGGTGTTGGAACGTGGATCGCTTCTGCATGACATTGGCAAGATCGGTATCAGCGATACGATCCTGCACAAGCCTGGCCCGTTGAACGAAGAAGAGTGGAAGATCATGAAACTCCACCCCGATATCGGCGCAAAAATCGTGGCGGGAATCCCATTTCTACAAGACACCATCCCCCTCATCCGTCACCACCAGGAACGCTGGGATGGCACAGGGTATCCAGATGCCCTATACGGCGAGGAGATCCCCATCCTTGCACGCATGTTTGCAATTGTGGATGCATTTGATGCCCTCACCAGTAAACGTCCTTATAGAGAAAGAACCATGAGCACCGAAGAAGCCCTGGATTACCTGCGCTCACAATCGGGCATTCTGTTCGACCCCAATATTATTGAGATTTTCGAAACACTGATCAAGGAAAACCAACCCAACTTATTAATTGATTAAAGCATGAAAACAAAGTTTAGTAGTTTTACACCGCAAGAAAACCTGATCTCCATTTTGCCATCCATTGTGGCGGGCATTTTGGTGCTGGTGACCACTGTGAGTGTAAGCCTTGTCTACTTCCCGCCGCAACAGGCATTCACAAGGAATGTTATTTTGGTTTTCGGCATTGTAGGCAGCATTTACCTTGCCTTCTACTACATCCTGTTTTCAGCCTCGGTGAACAAATCCAGATTTACCTGGTCCAATGTCATTATTTCCAGTGCCACACTGAGCACGCTGGCATTCGTCATCCCTGACGAACTTGACCACATGCTTTATGCACTGGTCTTTATCGCCTCCCTCTCCACATCCCTGATCTCCACCCGCGCACCCGCTTACAGTCTCGTCATCAGCTTTACCAGTATTTACATCATTTCACGATTAAACACCAAGTTGGAAACCTACGACTGGGTCATCCACGGAAGCCAGGTCATTGCTGCATTCATGGTGATCGAGACCATTCAGCAATTAAAAAAAATGGCCCGTGAACAGATCAACAAACTTGAAATCATCAATGAGCTTAGCAAACAGATCGTCTCCACTTTGGACACGAAACAGGTATTCACTTTGCTCAATGCCGCCTTTCAAAATGCCCTCGAGGCCGATTCGTATTTCATCGGTGTTGTGGAAGGGGAAGAAATACGGCTTGAACTGCTTTACGATGGCGGGGAATACTTTCACAATGTAAAACTACCCAGAAGGGGTACTTTTTCAAGCTGGGTTATCGATAATCAGCGCGAACTCTTCCTGCCCGACCTGCGCCAGAAAATCGTACTGGAAGGCGTGGATGTTGTTCTCGTTGGCCAGAATCAAACATCGCTGTCCTGGGTGGGCGTGCCCATGCGCGGCACACATGTTGATGGCATCATGGCCATTGCCTCTTATCAACCCAACGCCTTCGACCGCGGCGATGTGGAACTGCTCTTCACCATTGCCCAACGCGCCGCCCTCGCACTGGATAACGCCCACCATCACGCCATTGCCGAAGAACAGGCACGGCTCGACAGTCTCACCCACGCCTACAACCACGGATACTTCCTTAAACTTCTAAACCAACAAGCTCAGGAATGTCTCGACAATCAGCAGCCACTCAGCCTCATCATGCTCGACATTGATTTCTTCAAACAATATAACGACACCTACGGCCACATCGTCGGCGACGAAGTCCTCGTCAGCCTGTGCAGAACCATCCAAATGCACATCAAAAGCACAGACGCGGTCGGGCGCTGGGGCGGAGAGGAATTCGTCATTTTCCTTCCAAATGCCGATGGAATACAAGCTACACAGATCGCACAACGCATCCGTGAAAGCCTTGCCGCGCACAAAATCCAAAACAACGAACACGCCAATCTTCCCATTCCAACCATCAGCATGGGCATTGCCGTCTTCCCAACAGAAACCGACCAAACCACAAAACTGATCGACCTCGCCGACAACCGCCTCTACAAAGCAAAAGAACGCGGGCGGGATCAGATCGAACCCACAGCCGCGTTCTGGGAAGAACTCAATAAAAGCAGTTAGGCTACTTCAAAACCGCGCCTAAAGCCTGCAAGGTTTTCTCCACACCCGCATCATCCACCCAATAATGCGTCACCAACCGAAACCGACGGGGGCCAGCCCAATCCACCAACACACCGTGTTTCTTCATTTCTTCAACGACCTGATTAACACTTAATTTGACCTCATCAGCCAGGTCAAAATAAACCATATTTGTGGATGAAGGGCCGAACGCATCCAGCTTTAATCCCCGAACCTGCTGCAACCCCTCAAACAGCTTCTTCGCCCGGGCATGGTCCTGCCCAAGCCGCGTAGACATTTTCTCCAACGAGATCATCCCCGCCGCCGCCAACACACCTGCCTGCCGCATCCCCCCACCCAGCATCTTGCGAAGATGACGTGCGCGGTTGATGAATTTCCTCCCCCCCACCAGCATGGACCCCACAGGCGCAACCAGTCCTTTGCTCAAACAAAACATTACAGAATCGGCAGGCGCAACCAGATCCTTCACGGAGATATTCAATGCCGCCGCCGCGTTAAAAATCCGCGCACCATCAATATGGAAAGCCAACCCGTTTTCCTGCGCGATCTTTCCAACCGCCTGCAGATACTCCGCGGATAACACAACCCCGCCGCACACATTTTGCGTATTCTCAAGGCAGATCAGCCGCGTAATGGTGTGATGCACATCCTCGGTTTGGATGGATGCGCGAATCTCATCCAGCAGAAGCGTGCCATCGGCTTGATTCTGCAAAGGCCGTGGATGAATCCCGCCCAGTGCCGACATTCCACCCGCCTCATTCAAATAGATATGCGATTTATCACCAACGATCACCTCATCCCCACGTTGACAATGCACCAGCAAAGCCAGCAGGTTCCCCATCGTTCCCGAAGGGACAAACAACGCGTCTTCCTTGCCGAGCATTTCGGCGGCTTTTTCCTGCAACGCGTTTACGGTTGGGTCATCCATGTAAACATCATCACCCACTTCCGCCTCGGCCATCGCCTCACGCATCTCAGGTGTAGGTTTTGTGACAGTATCAGAACGAAGATCCACAAATTCCATGACAAACTCCTTTAAATAGACTTGCTGCCTCTTCCCCAAAAGCTGAAACAGTCCACGTTCATTCCATGAATTGATTTCCTCAACCCCGCAAATCGGTCAACACACCTTCCAACTCTTCGGGCAAAGCAGCAGTAAACACCCTTGGTTCTTTTTCTCCGGGCAAAACGATCTTCAAACGATAAGCATGCAGAAAATGCCTGTCAAGGTCAACAGTCGGATTCTTGCGCCCGTAAATGGAATCACCCACAATCGGGCACCCCAAAAACTGACAGTGCAAACGGATCTGATGCGTACGCCCTGTGTGCGGATGAAACTCCAAAAGCGTATGATTCTTGAACGCTTCAAGCGTTTTGTATTCACTGACCGCTTCACGTCCCTTGCCCGCAGTAACAATGGCCATCTTCTTTCTGTGACTCGGGTCGCGGCCAATCGAAGCCTCCACACGCCCGGTGGGAGTGGGCGGCATACCATCCACCAATGCAAGATAGGTCTTTTCCACCGTCCGCAAACGGAATTGGTCTTGTAACCAGCGGTGTGCGCGCTCGTTCTTCGCCAGCACGATCAGACCCGATGTTTCCTTGTCCAACCGATGCACCAGACCGGGACGTTCCTCGCCGCCGATGCCTTCGAGGTCGGGGTCATATCCCAACACCGCATGAACCAAAGTCCCAGAATCATGCCCGGCAGCAGGATGAACGACCATGCCCGCAGGCTTGTTCACAATCAACAGATCATCGTTCTCAAAAATAATATCAAGGGGAATATCCTCCCCCACCAAACCACTTGGCACAGGCGGCGGAATACGCACTTCGATCTCTGCGCCCGGATCAATGGATTGCCCCGATTTCTTCGCGCGGACATTGTTGATCGTGACAAAACCTTCATCGATCAATCCCTGCAACCGCGCCCTCGAAAACTCAGGCAGGCAAGTCACCAGAAATTTATCAAGGCGATCTGCTTTTTCTCCGTCATATACGAATTTTTCAACACGGTCACTCACGATTGCCCGCCATTCGATTTGGGTTGTTCACCGCCAGCCACTCCATCCACGGGGCCAACGCCATTCAAAACTGCTTCTGCAGGCTGCTCCCCCTCTGGGGTGGATTGTTGCGCGGCATTGAGTTTTTCTTTGCGCTCATTCAGCCACACCCCCAGTAAAAGCACAGCCACACCCACCGAAATGGATGCATCTGCAATATTGAAAACAGGAAAGGTGCCGACAGAAATAAAATCCGTCACCTGCCCAACGCGCAGACGGTCGATCAAATTCCCTGCCGCACCGCCAAGCTGCAACCCCATCGCCAGACGCAAAGTCCAATCACCTGCCTCAACCCGCGGATAATAATAAATGATCGCGCCGATCACAATAAAAGCCAGAATGGTGAACACGATGTTCCCATTTTGAAACATACCAAAGGCGGCCCCCTTGTTATACCAATGCACAATGCGGGCATATGGGCTCAACCACATCAAAGAGTCGGGCAGCCACTGCATGCCAAATTCAATGTTCGTTCGTACAAGCCACTTCGTCCACTGATCCAAGGCGATGCTTGTGCCCCCCACGCCAAATAAAACCAGATAATCCTTCACAACACGATTCAAAGTTCACCTCAATTTCAAATTTGTGCGCCTATTGTACCGCACGGGTAAATACACGCGGCACACGCGCACTGATGTTGGTCATCACTTCATATTCATTCGTACCCGTCCAATCGGCCAGGTCTTCGGCTGTGATGCCGCCGCCGAGCAAAATCACCTCATCCCCAACCTTCACATCATCCTCCCCTGCATTGACCATAAACTGATCCATGCAGATGCGCCCCACTTGCGGATAGAGCCTGCCGTTGATATTCACCCGCGCTTGATTCGTCATGCGGCGGAAGTATCCATCGGCATACCCACACGGGACAGTAACGACTCGTGACTCCGCTTCGGCCTGCCACAACGAACCATAGCTGACTCCACGCCCGGGCTGGGTGATCTTGCTGTAAACGACCTTGGAGCGCCAGGTCAGTGCGGGGCGGACCTCAATGGTCTTTTCCACATCACGGCCAGGGTATACACCATAAAACAAGACACCGGGCCGCACCATGTCGTAATAGCTTTCAGGGTGCAACAGGATCGCACCCGAATTCGCAGTGTGCCGAATGCGTGGCTGCGGCGCCCCCCTCTTCTCAAACAAAGCAAGGATTTCTTCGAAGCGTTCAAGCTGCAAGGAAAGCGGGGTCATATTTTTCTGCAACGACATCACTTCTGAGTTTGCAAAATGAGTAAAGATGCCTTCCAAATCCAAGTGGCTACACGACAAAGCCAGTTCAATTAAAGAGTCCGCTTCGTATTCGCGGACACCGATGCGTTCCATGCCAGTATCCACTTTCAAGTGGATCTTGAGTCGCTTACGGGTGGAGGCTGCCAATTGTTCGGCAGCAGTTAACAGGTCCAATGAAGAAGCGGCGAGGGTGAGGTCGTATTCAAAAAAATCAGGCAGCTGCTGCGGGAGAGTCCCACCCATCACGAGGATGGGAGTCGCAATTCCCATTTTGCGAAGATGGATGCCTTCTTCGGCAATGGCCACACCAATGTAATCGGCAAAGGGGGCAATGAAGGGAGCCACGCCATCAACTCCGTGGCCATAGGCATTGGCCTTGAGCACCACAAGGACTTTGGCAGGCGCTACCTTTGCGCGAATGTTTTCAAGATTTTGTTTTAGTTGGGTGAGGTTGACTTCAAGAAATGTAGGACGCATTTTTTTATTTTATCGCACCTTCACCTTTACTTTGCCCGCCAGTGATACTCCACATCGGGTTCGGATTCGGGTGGAGGGCTGGAGCCAAACCCCTCGGCGATGAAGTCATTTTTTTCATAAAATGCCCGCGCCATTCGGTTGGCGGTGTGGGTGTATAACCAGATGTGTTTGGGCAAAAGTTCGCGGGCTTTATTGAGCAATGCCTGCCCAATGCCCTGACGGTGCCAGGCAGGGTGAACATACAGGCGGTCGATGAGTTCGCCTTGAATGGCGAGAAAACCCAGGGGTTCGCCATCGCGTTCATATACCCAGATCTGGTTTTCATTGACAACGATATTGCGGAAATATTCCTGTGCCTCGCTAAATTCATATCCCATGCGGGCCATCATTTCGGGCATGGCAACGGTTTGGGCATCGAACCATAGGCGGGTAACGGCTTCAAAATCTTCTGTTTTGTAGGGTCGGATGGTGTTTGGCATGGGTGGAGTATAACCGAACGGGTCAGGAAATCAGTGGCAAGGAATTGATGACCTTACACTCTTAAAATCGGGACGCAGATGAACGCTGAAAACGCTGATTTTGGGAGGTCTTCGGCAGAATCCTCAAAAAAATCCGCGCCCAAGAACAAAGTGCAATGTGATCATAGCGGGGAAATAAAAAAACTCATCCACGAAACTGGGTTCGGGATGAGTCGGTATGGGGTTGTACAGGTCTGATCAATGCCATGCGCCGAGGATGGCACCCATCACAACAAAAGTGACGAGATGGTTCCCCACTTCGATCATCCAGGCTTTTATGCGGTCTGCAAATAATTTATTCGTCAGGCTGGAGGGGGCTACAAAACCGAGCCAAAGCAAAAAGCCTGTCAATGCGCCAGAGCCAAGTGTGGCGCCGCCCGACAGGCTTCCCATGGCATTGACCATGAGCGCCATAAACATCGCCTGCACAAATGAAGAGACCACAATCAGTCCCCAGACAATGGCCATGCTTGTGCCACTTCCTGGCGCTTGAACATCTGCTTTGCCTACAGCCTTCCACCAGATCGGGAAAAAGGTCTTGGGACCAAACCACAGACCACCGATCATCATACTTGCCAAAACACAAACCACCACTGCCAACCAGTTTATAGAACTAAAATCCATCTCAGCCTCCATTGATAAATTTGATCAGCCGCGCCAATCTTTTAGTCATTATAACAGAAAATTTGTTCTAATTCACAGTTGTGCTCTCGTCTCGATACGGATGCACAGGCGAAAAAAAGCAAAACGAGCAGGTTCATCACCTGCTCGTTGTTCGTTTATCAGTTGCTGTTCTACTGTAAAAACTATCCACCCAAGGCTTCATTAAGCCAATCCAAAAATCCTTTTTCCTGCGGTTTGACCGAAGTACCCAGACTCTCAGCCAGCTTCTCAAACAATTGATGCTGTTCCTTTGTCAGCTTGGTGGGGATCGCCACGTTGACAATGACCAGTTGGTTGCCGC
Organism: Anaerolineales bacterium; assembly: GCA_035339375.1. Taxonomy (GTDB): domain Bacteria; phylum Chloroflexota; class Anaerolineae; order Anaerolineales; family Villigracilaceae; genus Villigracilis. The sequence goes on from DAOQID010000007.1 coordinate 39,610, forward strand.
GATCTTTGCGCCGCAGATACGGAACACCCTTCCCCTTCATGGTGATGACCTTGCCAGGTTGGGTACCAGCAGGTATTTTCAGTTTCTCTTCGCCATCAAGGGTGGGCACATCCACCTCGGCACCAAGGACAGCCTGTGCCACATTGATATCGAGGTTCAAGACCACATCATTATCACGGCGTTTGAAGAATTGATGCTGCTTTACATCCAGCACCAGGAACAGGCTGCCGCTGGGCCCGCCATACACACCGGGAGCGCCTTCGCCGTTCAGGCGAATCTGTGTGCCATGGTCCACCCCGGCGGGAATCTGCACTTTCTTTTTGATGTGCTTGCGTTCCAGACCACCGCCCCGACAGGTTTTGCATGGCGAGGAGATCGTTTCACCGCGACCATTGCAGGTGGGGCAGGCTGCTGTCTGCACCATTTGACCCAGAAAGGTCTGGCGCACCTGACGGACCTCACCCTGCCCGTTACAGGTGGAGCATTTCACTGGCGATGTGCCTGGCTCGGCACCATTGCCATTACAACGTGAACAGGTTTCTTCGCGCTCGAATTCGATATCTTTGTCCACGCCAAAGACCGCTTCTTCGAAAGTCAACGAAACGGCCATTTGCAGGTCACGGCCACGGCGCGGGCGTGTGCTGTTGCGTGAACGACGGCCAGAGGAGAAGCCGAATCCGCTCAGCAGGTCTTCGAAGATATCGCCGAAATCGGCGCTGTAATCGTGGAAGCCACCGCTGCCCATGCCGCCAAGACCTTCCTTGCCAAACCGGTCATAGCGCGCACGCTTGTCCGAATCCGAAAGCACACCGTAGGCTTCGTTGATTTCCTTGAACTTTTCCTCGGCGTCGGGTTCCTTGTTCACATCGGGGTGATATTGGCGCGCGAGTTTACGAAACGCGGCTTTGACTTCATCATCGCTCGCGTTCCGTCCCACACCCAGAGTTTCGTAATAATCCTGATTGCTCATAATTTAAGTTACAGGTTGCGGGTTACAACTTGCAGGTTACAAACCTTCAACCTGTCACATTGAACCTTAAACCGACCTACTCCTTGACTTCACCATCCACCACGTCAGGGCCAGCGGATGAACTTTCACCCGCTTCACCGCCACCCGCGGCCTGTCCCTGCTCATACACAGAGGCACCGATCTTTTGGATGGACAGCCCCAAAGCCTCAGTTGCGGCTTTGATCTTTTCCAAATCTTCACCCTGTGCGGCAGATTTGACCTCTGCAGCTTTGGCTTCCACGTCAGCACGCACATCGGCGGGAATTTTATCCCCGAATTCACGCAGAGCTTTTTCGGCAGCATAAGCAGTGTTGTCGGCGTTGTTGCGGGCTTCGATCAAGTCCTTGCGTTTGCGGTCTTCTTCGGCGTGGGCTTCGGCATCCTTGCGCATCTTTTCCACTTCGCTATCGCTCAAGCCTGAGGATGCAGTAATGGTAATGTGCTGGGAACGACCCGTGGCTTTATCTTTCGCGCTGACCTTCAAAATGCCGTTCGCATCCACATCAAAGGTCACTTCGATCTGCGGCACACCGCGCGGCGCAGGCGGAATTCCATCCAGGATGAATTTGCCCAGGGATTTGTTATCGTTCGCCATGGGGCGTTCACCCTGCAAAACATGGATCTCCACCTGGGTCTGGTTATCGCCTGCCGTGGAAAATACCTGTGTGCGGCGGGTTGGAATGGTGGTGTTACGCTCGATCTGTGGAGTGGCAACTCCACCCAAGGTTTCAATGGAAAGAGTCAACGGAGTTACGTCAAGAAGGAGAATGTCCTTCACTTCCCCACCGAGCACACCAGCCTGAATCGCAGCGCCAATGGCAACCACTTCATCGGGATTCACGCCTTTATGGGGGTCTTTGCCGAAAAAGGCACGTACGCGATCTTGAATGGCGGGCATACGGGTCATGCCGCCCACCAGCACCACTTCATTGATGTCACCTGCGTTTAATCCAGCGTCAGATAATGCCTGTTTGACAGGAGCAATCGTTCGGTCGACAAGATCCGCGGTGATCTGCTCCAGTTTGGCGCGGGAGAGAGTCATCACCAAATGTTTGGGGCCATTCGCATCGGCGGTCAGATACGGCAGGTTGATTTCGGTCTGCATCACAGTGGAGAGTTCGATCTTGGCTTTTTCAGAAGCCTCCTTCAAACGCTGCAAGGCCTGACGATCGTTGTTCAAATCAATTCCGTTATCTTTCTTGAACTGTTCGATCAAATAGTCCATGATGCGAAGATCGAAATCATCGCCACCAAGGAAGGTATCGCCGCTTGTAGCACGGACCTGGAAAACGCCATCGCCCACATCCAAAATGGAAACATCGAATGTACCGCCGCCGAGATCATACACGACGATAACTTCGTTCTTCTTTTTATCAAGGCCATAAGCCAGTGAAGAAGCGGTCGGCTCGTTGATGATGCGTAACACCTCAAGGCCAGCGATCTTGCCCGCATCTTTTGTGGCATTGCGCTGGGCGTCATTGAAGTACGCAGGGACGGTAATGACCGCCTGTGTGATGGTCTCACCAAGATAGGCTTCGGCATCAGCCTTGATCTTCGCGAGGATCATCGCAGAAACCTCAGGCGCAGAGTAATCGCGTTCGCCGAGGCGCACACGCACATCGCCGTTATCAGCCGCGTTCACCGCGTAAGGCACACGTTTGCGGGTGCGCTCCACTTCAGGGTCGTCAGATTTACGGCCCATAAAACGCTTCACTGAAAAAATCGTATTCTGCGGATTGGTGATCGCCTGATTGCGAGCCACACGCCCGACCAAACGCTCACTGTTCTTATTCATCGCCACCACCGAAGGGACAAGCCGCTCTCCTTCAGCAGATGGAATCACAATCGGCTCACCGCCCGACATAACAGCGGCCACCGAGTTGGTCGTACCAAGATCAATACCAATGATTTTTGCCATGATTTCTCCTAAGTTTCAAGTTGAAGGTTGAAAGCCGAAGGTTCGTACAAACTTGCAACCTGTAACCTTCAACCTTAACCGAATTTACTGTGCCACTCTAACCAATGCAGGGCGAATTACCCGATCACCAAGCATGTATCCGTTTTGCACTACATCGATCACATGCTCACTCTCCACACCATCGGCGGGTTCGTGCGAGATCGCTTCATGAAAATTCGGGTCGAAGGGTTTTCCCTTGGCATCAATGCGCTTCAGGCCTTCCCCTTCCAAAATATTCTGCATCTTGCGTGCGATCAACTCAATGCCGCTTGCCCATGCATCATCCGCAGGGCGGTTTTGCAAGGCGCGCTCCAAATCATCAAGCGCGGGCAACACCTTCTTGATGATGTCACCTTTCATACTGGCATAGGTCAATTCGTTATCACGCTCAATGCGCTTCTTGTAATTCTGGAATTCCGCCTGAGACCTCGCCCACCCATCTTTATATTCGATGACCCTGGCTTCGGCTTCCTTCAATTGATTGATCAACGCTTCGCGCTCCGCTGAGGCCTGCCCATTCTCAACGGGCATTTCTTCGGCTGAGGGTTGAGTCTCATCAATTTCTTCCTGTTTATCTTTCTCGTCTGCCATGTTTCTCACTCTCAAATTGGTAATTCGTAATTGGCAATTTCATCCACAAACGACCAATTACGTTTTTTTACTCACCAGAAATCGTATCGTTCACCAGATCACTTAGCAGGCCAGCCACATAACGCACAGTGGGGATCGTCCGCGCATAGGACATGCGCATGGGGCCCAACACACCGAGCGTACCCGTCAACAACCCGGGGACACCGTATCTGGCGACCACCATCGAGCATTGACGCAATTCATCCCAGCCGCCGGAGCCGCCGATCAATACCTGCAACCCACCGACGCTGCTATTGGAAGATGCACGCGCCAGCAACCCCTGCAAGGTGGATCGTTCTTCAAAAAGACGCAAAGCCCAACGAGCCTCGTCCGATTCTGCGAATTCGGGTTCATCCAACACATTGGTGAGGCCGTCGGTATAAATTTCACCTGAAACGCTTTCAGAAGTGCGTTTCATATCCTGTAACAGGATGGTGATGATATCCTGTTCGAGTGCGTCAGCGCGGGATGAAACCGCAGCGATGGAGTCCATTGAAAGACCGGCCAGCAGCGAATTGAGATGAGCCGCCGCCTGACTGAGTCTTTCCTGTGTGACGATTTCAGCCAGTGTCAAAATCTGCTGGTTGACTTCGCCGCCATCCATGACCAAGACCATCAAGACCTGACGTCCCTGGGTGGAGATCAACTCAATATGCTTGAAACGGATGGTCTCTGCATGGGGTGCGGTGACCACCGAAACGCCCTGCGATTGATTCGCCAGGATCGAAGCGGCAAGGGTCATCCACTGGTCCATATCGGGGCGGGCTTGAAAGAACTGATGCGAAATGGTGTTTTGCACCGAAGCGGGCAATTCCGCTTTGTGGATCATCTCACCGACAAAAGCCCGATAGCCATCTTCCGAGGGGACACGACCCGCTGAGGTGTGCGGCTGTCTTAGGTAGCCCATCTCTGTCAGCGCTGACATTTCATTTCGGACGGTGGCAGGGCTCAGGTCAAGATGGAAGCGCTCCACCAATCGCTTTGAGCCGACGGGTTGGGCCGTCTCAATATAGTCGCGAATGAGGAGCTGTAAGATGGTCCGCTGTCTTTCGGTAAGTTCTGGCATCGGAATGCAAGTTTACATGTGGAAATGGAGGGCGTCAATAAGAGGAGTGTAAGAGTTTATAAGAAAAAAGAGAAAGAAGAAAGACTGGCATCTTTCTTCTTTCTCTTTTGTTGTATCAGGGTGAAATTCAGGGTGTGGAGATGGGTCTCCAGGCGGGGTCGAAATCGTCAAAGGTGACATCTTCGGTGATGCGGGTGAGGTTGCCGCCTGCCGGGGTGGAGTAATAGACGTGATATCCGCGGTCGCCACCGCTTTCGTAGGCGATCCAAAAACTGCCGGGAGAATAATCCACATCTTCCACCGAGCGGACACTCAGTGCAAGTTTGAGGGCGGCATCATTGTTATCGCCAATTTTATGTGAGAACAAATTGGGGAAGGTCGCTTCTTCAGGGCGGCGCTGGCTGAAGAGAATGAATTTTCCGTCAGGCGTCCACACAGGGTATTGATTCGAGAATACGTTGCCGCTTGTGAAAAGTAGTCTTTCATTGGCGCCGAGGCTGGACATCAACCAAAGTTCATAAGTGGCAACACGCTTCAAAGAGAAAACAAGCTGTCTGCCATCGGGAGACCAGGCGGGCTGGCGCGCAGCGGTGGTGGCATCTGTTTCAACGAGGCGTTGAATCTTGTCGTTTTCAATATCATAGGAGTAGATCTGCATATATCCATCGCGCAGGGAAGTAAAAGCGATGGATTTTCCATCGGGAGACCAGGCGGGCTCAAAATCTCCACCGAGGGCTGTCGGCAGGGGCTGCAAGCCTGTGCCATCCGGGTTGATGATGAATAAACTCGCCTCAGGATAGGTATCCTTTTTTACAGCGCAGGGGGAAATGAAAACCAATTTGCTTCCATCTGGAGCCCATGCTGGCTGACATGCACCGCCCGTCATATTGGTAACAGCAATGGATTGATCGGTAAGAATATTGGTGAGATAGATCTGGGGTAACCCAGTACGGGTGGAAACGTATGCGATCTGCAGGTAATCTGCACCGATGGGGGTAGGTTCAACGGCTTGATTCACAGATGAGGTGGGTGTTACCTGAACCGGGGTGGACACTACGAGTGTGGCAGTCGGTTCATCCACCACAACTGCGACCGGGGTTGGAGGTATAGATGCAATTTCTGTTGGGATGGTTGTGGGTTCGGTGGTCGGCAAAAATGGGAACAATCTCCGCACCGATTCCGGCATGGCATTTGGAACAAAAAGCATGATGCCTAAAAATACAACAAAACCCACCGCAAGCAAGCCACCCACGAGGGCACGCATGTTGCGACGGTTACGTTCGAGTAATTTTTTCCGCGGGGAGACAAATTCCTGATCTTCCAGAGCAGCGGAAGAGTGTTTAATGATATTGGGGGCCTTAACGGGATCGCTTTTTCTTTCCGCTTCGGAAGGAGGGGGGGCAATCGTATAAGTTCCAAGCAACTGTTGGGTCCTGGATTTGGCATTGAGCATGGCCAGTTTGAATTCTTCTGCTGTTTGAAAACGATCAGCAGGATCCACTTCCATGGCTTTTTCAATGGCAGCCGCAAGGCGGCGGGCAACGTCTGGATTGCGCTTGCGCAGCGGTGTAAGTTGAGCGTTATCCATGGCGCGGGCAAGGCCATCTTCCGGGATGACACCGGTCAGGGCCGCATATAGCGTTGCACCAAGAGAGTAGATATCTGTCCGCGCATCGGTGCGGGCGGTGCCATATTGTTCAGGAGGAGAATACCCGGGCGTCATTGCGCGCGCGCCGGTGGTGGTGGCCTGATTCCCCTGCATGATCTTGGCGAGACCAAAATCTACAAGGAAAATGTGTCCATCAGGTGAGATCTTTACGTTACCGGGTTTTATATCACGATGCAGAATAGGGGGTTTACGGGCATGTAGATATGTAAGCGCATCACAAATAGCCGCACCGACCAGAATAACCTCATCTTCTGGAAGAGCCCCCAACCGTTCCATGCGTTGGCGTAAATCCTCCCCCTCAATGAAATCCATGACGAGGTATTGACCTTCCCCGGCAATGACGAAATGATCTGATACGCGGGGCAGATTTGGATGACGAATATTTGCAAGAATGACCGCCTCAAGGCGGAATTGACGTGCATATTCCTCTGTTGTAAACAGGTTCTCTTTAACGGCAACATCCACGCTGAGATTTTCATCCACAGCGCGGTACACTGACCCCATCCCCCCCTGCCCAAGATTCTCTAGAATCCGATAGCGGTTATGTAAAAGAGTTTCGTTTTCGAGAATCATCAAATTCCTGTCTGCATTTTTTTATTTCATAATTCGAAAGGTATTCTACTCTCAAGAAGGAAAGTTTTCATTTCTGTTCTATTTCAATACTATTTTATTTCAATTCAAAAAATTGCTTATTAATATTTTTGAAAGGTATTGTAGCAAATAAAGATTAAAAACCTGCCACACATGAGATGACTCAATAAAATCGAAGCGCCAGAGTACGGTATTATACTCTGGCGCTTGGGGATTCTAGGTGAAAGTACTTATTTTGGAGTTGGTCGCCAAACGGGATCAAAATCCAAGCCTGGATCTGTGGTGATGCGGACGCGATTTGCGCCGGTAACCGTCACATAGATGATGTCATTATTCTCACCAGCTTCTTCACCTTCAAACAGCAAGTGAAAACCATCCGGGGAATAATGAACATCTTCCACTGAAGTTACACCCAATTGGAGCAAGGTCCCCTGCTCCACGGAGCGATCTGTGGAGGAAATGCTCATCAAATACGGCAGACAGAACGAAGTGGCACAACGCTGGTTGAACAGGATCAAACTTCCATCCGGTGACCAGGTAGGCAGGTAATCTGAAAACGCCACACCGCTGCGAACGATCTGTTTTGGCTCGGTACCGTCTGCATTCATCAACCAGATCTGGTAAACACCAAAGCGTTTGACCGAGTAGACGATCTGCTTGCCATCCGGTGACCAGGAAGGCTGGCGCGACTCAACACTCTTGGCGCCCTTCGTCACTTCAATGGCATTCGAGAGATCATCCAACTTGACCATGAAGATCTCCATCTGTCCGGTGCGCAGAGACGTGAACAAAATGGATTTGCCATCCGGCGACCAGGCTGGGTCAAAATCTCCACCGGGGACGGTGGCAATCGGGGTCAAATCAGTGCCATCTACATTGATAATGTACAGGGCGGCTTGATAGTAGATTTCATCCATGCCTTTACAGGGAGAAATGAAGACAAGCCTCTGTCCATCGGGCGACCACGAAGGCTGGCAGGCACCATCAGGCATCTCAGTGATCTGGGTTGCGGTCTGGCTGGCAATATCTGCCAGGTAAATTTGCGGCAAACCGGTACGGTTTGAAGCATAAGCGATCTGCCCTGAACCGCCGCCGATCGGCGTAACCGACAGAGAAGGTGTCGGCGAAGGCTGAACAAGAGTGGGGGTCGAAGTAACCGAAGGCGTATTCGTCAAAGTAGCTTCAACAGGAATGTTCCCGGTTGGCGGTGGAGTATTGGTATGAGTTGGCGGAACCTTGGTTCTGGTTGCGGTAGGAGGGACATCGGTCGCAGTGGATGTGGATGTCAGCGTAAAGGTTGGCAGCGCAGTTGAGGTTGGCGAAGAAGTGGCCGTACTCGTCGGCGCAAGGAAAGGTATTTGAGCACGAAGATCTGCAGGGATAACACCCGGGGCAAATACGAGAACACCGATCACAGCCAATAAAATCAAAACAGCCATAAAACGCATCAACGCATTTCTGCGTTTGCGCTCACGTTCTTTTTGTTTCTTAAGCGGTGAGACAAAAGGCTGCTCTTCCTCTGCAGATGCAGGCTGCACGGGGCCGGTCATTTGGCGCGGCGGAGTCTTTTCCTTTTCTTTGGCTGCTACAACTTCACTGGGATCGTTCGGCAAAAACGCCTCGGCAGGCGGTGGCGTAACTGTGTAACCACCCGGCCGCGACTGCGATTTTGAACTCGAACCCAACAAGGCCTTCTTGAAATCCTCTGCGTTTTGAAAACGGTCGCTTGGATCAATGGCCATGGCTTTTTCGATGGCAGCAGCAAAGCGGCGCGAAATCTTCGGGTTGCGTTTCCGCAGCGGAGTCAATTGCGCGTTATCCATTGCACGTGCAAGCCCATCTTCAGGGATGACACCACACAAGGCGGCATACAAGGTTGCGCCCAATGAATAGTAATCGGTGCGTGGATCTGTGCGTGCCGTGCCGTATTGTTCGGGAGGAGAATATCCGGGCGTCATCGCGCGGGCGCCAGTAGTGGTAGCCTGACTGGCCCCCTGATATACCTTCGCGAGGCCGAAATCTACAAGAAAAATATGCCCATCCGGGGTGATCTTTACATTACCAGGCTTGATATCACGGTGAAGGATGGGCGGCTTGCGGCTGTGCAGATAAGCCAACGCATCGCACATCGCCGCGCCAATCTGAACCGCATCTTCTTCAGTGATGGTACCAAGGCGTTCCATGCGGAAACGCAGGTCTTCGCCTTCAATAAAATCCATCACCAAATACTGACCCTGCTCGCCCAATTCAAAATGATCGGAAACACGCGGCAGGTTGGGATGGCGCAAATTCGCCAGAATCACCGCCTCAAGGCGGAACTGGCGGGTATATTCCTCAGTGGTGAACAGGTTTTCTTTTAAAGCAACTGCCACGCCAAGATTTTCATCAATGGCGCGGTAAACCGACCCCATGCCGCCCTGGCCAAGAATTTCAATGATACGATAACGATTATGTAGGAGGGTGTTTTTCTCTAGCGTCATCTACGAACCCTTATGGATTTATACGGAATGGCGCGATTATATCAGATGGAATTCTCGCCCGTATTCCATGAGGCCAGCTTTAACCTTACAAATAACCACGGACCGCCGCCTGCCACCCACCAGCCGATCAGCGTGTAACGGATAAACCGCAGGGTGTAAAAAATGAATCCCTCGCCGCGCGGGAAAATCGCCCCCAAACCCATCCACAGGATGAGGATTCCGATAAGGCCGATGACATAACGAATGGCGCGCTTCGCCACCGGACCCGAAGCCTGATACCCGCCAAAGGAGTGAATCCACGCCGCGCCAATGACCACGCCAAAAAGCGTCCCTGCTGAGGTGAAGGTACTGTTCGGGTCGAGCGGAGCAGGCACCTCGGTCCCGGCTAGAGCCGCGTTTGCGATCCAGGTTTCAGGAACCTGGAATCCACTTCGAAAAAGCGAAGCGCCAAATCCGATGGCGATGAAAATCAACGAAACGATAAAACCGACCATGATCTGCCCGCCCATTGATTTTTTCTCCAGCCAGGCCGCTGCCGAATCCCAAAAGCGGACAAAGGCCCACAGGATCGCCGCACCGATCAACCAGCCCAGCAACACATCATGCAGGAAATGCGCGCCGAGAAATAAACGTGAAAAACCGATCAGGAAAATAACCGTGATCGAACCAACCCATACCCAATTCTTTTTACTGTACGCCGCAAACATCCCCCACACACTCGCTGCGATCTGCGCATGCCCGGAGGGGATGCCAAATGAAATTTCATTCCACAATGCGCGGACATCGGAACTTACCCAATAGGGGCGCGGCCCGGCGAACAATAATTTACCCACATGATTAAATAAATTGCTTGTTACCAAAATGAAAGCCACCCTCAGACCCAGCGCAGAGTCAACGCTCCAATATAAAAGAGGCAGAACCAGCAAAAAGAATTCCTCGTTGCCGAGGTAGCTGAAAAATTTCATGGGAGCAATTAACCAATCCCCCAGGCTTTGAATCGCGATAATAAGGGCGATACCTCCCTCAATTAAGGTCTGCATACCATCCTCCAGTAGGGTTTTTTGGGGTTGTACAATTGACGAACGGGCTTCTTGTATTGTACACTCAAACCATGGAAAAATCATCCATCACCAACTCCAACGCTGAGTCATCTGCAAGAACCAGTGTATGGGATTGGCGCGCCATTCTGTTGACGATCGCCTTGATCGAAATTTCAAGCTCACGGCTGGTCATCACTGAATGGGTTCCCTATCTCTATTTCACACAAACCATCAGCCTGGCGGGTGTCATTCTCGGTTTTGCACTGGGCTACAGCATTTTTTCACGAAAAGCAGCCACACGCATTGCGGTGGGATATTCGCTCATTCTGCTCCCTGCACAATTATTAAATGCCGTTGAAAGAACCGACTGGGTTTGGCCTGATCTGGTCGTCCTGTTTAACCGTCTGTTCACTTCGATGGCGCAATTCATCAAAGGCCAGCCCGTATATGACCAGCTGTTCTTTATTTCGCTCGTGACAGCAGGCTATTGGATCATCGGCATTTCGGCGGGCTACTGGCTCACCCGTCATCGCGATTTTCTAAACGTCATCCTGCCTTCATGTCTGGCGATGTTGGTGGTGCAGATCTTCGACCCGACCGAATCGCGGCGCATGTGGGCATTGGCCTTCTATTTATTTGCGGCATTGCTCCTGCTTGGGCGCTTGTATTTCCTTGAAAATCAAACCTATTGGAGGAAGACCCGCTTCCTGCTCACGGCTGAAACCATCAACAACCTGGAGCGCGGCGCGCTGACCGTGGCGGCGATCACGGTATTCGTAGCCTGGTCCATCCCGGGTTGGATCAAGCAAATTAAACCTGCAGCGAAGGCCTGGCGCGAAATTTCCGAGCCGATCCTGGAAAGGCTTTCCGATGCGGTCAGCGCCCTGGAATCACCGTATGCGGGCAGTAACTCAGGCGGGGAATTTTACAGCAGCGAACTTTCGCTGGGCCAACAGGCCGCAGAAGGTGACACGCCCGTTTTCTTCGTCACAGTAAAGGAAAGTGAATTTGTGCCGATCCGCAATTATTGGAAAGGCAGAATGTACGACCTGTACATCAATGGCCGCTGGACGACACTTTCAGATTCAAATACGCCTTTCGTGCCAGATACCGATCAATTGGAAGTTGAATATCCAGAGAACCGCTTTGAAATGGAATTCACCTTCACCAACAATTTGACAAGCCAGAACCTGCTGTATGGCCCATCCGAAACGATCTGGGTCAGCCGCGAAGGGACGGTAACCGCAACTGAGATCGGCTCTTCATTAAAGGATGTCACTGCCTGGAACGCCACCCCGGGTGTTTCGAGCGGAGGCAGGTACACGGTCCGCGCGTTGATCGCAGACCCCACTCAGGAAGACTTGCGCGCCGCCGGCACTGACTATCCAGAGTGGGTTACCGAGCGATATCTGCAAGTCCCGGAAAACATTGCCCCAGCCCTGCGCACATTGGCAGAAGAGATCACCGCGCCCTACGACAATCCATTTGATAAAACACAGGCGATCACGGCGTATTTACGCAACGAGATCGAGTACACCACCGAAATCACCGCCGAGCCGCCTGAAAACAGGGACCCCGTGTTGTGGGTGCTTTTCGATTACAAAAAAGGTTTCTGCATGTACTATGCCAGCGCAGAAGCCTTGATGCTGCGTTCCATTGGCATTCCCGCCCGCATGGCAGTGGGCTTTGCCGAAGGCACCTTTAATGAAATTGACGAGCGTTATGTCGTCACTTTTGAGGATGCGCATGCATGGCCTGAGGTATATTTCCCTGGCATTGGCTGGGTGGAATTTGAACCCACAGGCAACCAATTACCCATCGAACGTGCCGCGACCAGAGATGTCATCAACCCCGATGCCACCCCCGACCCTGTAACCGCCGAAACACCCGCCGCCAATCCGTTGATTCCCCCGCTGTTGGAAGAACCACCCAACCTGACCACCCAGCAAAACAGCGGAGCCACCCAAGCCGACCGAATTGAACTTTACAAGACCATCGCCCTGTATTCACTGCTGACAATGACGGTTGTCTTTGTTGTTTTTGCCTTCCGCCGCTATTCATTGGATGACCGACTGCCTGTGTACCTTGCAAGCCGCTACACAAAAAGCGGAAATCAACCGCCGCGCTGGCTCAATCGCTGGCTGCGTTGGACCACCCTCTCCCCCATTGAGCGCACATTTCAGGCAGTCAACCTCAGCCTGTACCTGCTTGGGCGGCCGCAACCCCGTCATATCACTTCGCAGGAACGGGCCAAAGCATTGATCGAACGCATGCCGTCGGCAGAGCCGCAAGTGCTGGCCTTATTACAGGAATACCAATCCACCATATACACGCCCAAAATGGGAAGCCTCACAACCGCCCGAAAAGCCGCCGCCCTTATCCTACTTAAGACATGGCAGATTCGTGCAAAAGAAGCCTTGCAATCCTTCGATTACCGTTATAATCAACTACGGTAAACGCCTATGAATGAACAGACCCGTCCTACAACCGTTCCAGACCAGTTGCAGACCTTGAGCCTGCAGGTGGGGAAGATTCGCATTGACCTGGAAGAAAGCCGACTCAAATTGCCCAAGAACACGGGCGAAGACCTGCGTCACATCGAAACCTCGCTGATGCTCATCAGCGAAAAGATCGATGCCTTCCAACGCGAACACAACAACATGCTGGCGCTTGCCAACATCGGTCAGGTGGTCAATTCATCACTCGAACTCGACGAAGTGCTGCGCATCGTGATGGACAACATCGTGCGCCTCACCAAAGCCGAACGCGGCTTTCTCATGCTGCGCGATGACAAAGGCGAAATGGTCACCCGCATGGCCCGCAACTGGGAAATGGAATCGATCCACTCCAGCGAGTTGACCGTGAGCCGCTCAGTGGTAGGGCGTGTGATCGAAACAGGCGAACCCATCATCACCACCAACGCACAGGAAGACCAGCGCTTTGTAGGGCAGGAAAGCATCGTAGCCTTCAACCTGCGCTCCATTTTGTGCGTACCCCTCAAAGTAAAAAACGACCTCATCGGCGTCATTTATGCCGATAACCGCATCCGCGCGGGCATCTTCGCTGATTCAGAGCGGAACCTGCTGGTTGCTTTTGCGAATCAGGCCGCAGTTGCGATCGAGAACGCCCGTCTGTTCTCCTCGCTCAAGAACACCCTCGAAGAGGTCACAGGCTTGAAGAATCTGATGGATAACATCTTCGCATCCATCGCCAGCGGTGTGATCACTGCCGATATTCAGAATCAGATCACGCTCACCAACCGCGCCGCGGAACGCATCCTCGGATCTTCCTCCAGCGACATCATCGGTCATCATCTTAACGAGACGCTTGCTTCCGTTTCCTCCGAACTTGAGCCGCATCTGACAGAGGTCCGCCAAACCGACAAACCCATCGTAGACCTTGAGATCAGCCACCACCTGCCCAACCACGGCAACGTGGACTGGCGTTTCAATCTCTCTCCGCTCAAAGATGCAGGCCAGAAGACACAGGGCATCGCCATCGTGCTTGATGACCTGACCGAGCGCAAAAAGCTCGAAGCCCAGCGCCGACTCTTCGAGCGTATGGTCTCCCCTGCTGTGATCGAACAACTCGACCCGAACAGTTTGCAGCTGGGCGGTAAACGCACGAACATCACCACCCTGTTCGCAGATATCCGCGGATTCACCTCCTTTAGCGAAAATCAGGAACCAGAAAAACTGGTGCAGATCTTGAACCGCTACCTCGCCGCCATGGCCGAAGCCGTGCTCGTGCAGGCAGGCACCATTGACAAGTTCATGGGCGATGCCATCATGGCCTGGTTCAACGCCCCCATTCCGCAGCCTGACCATACCCTGCGCGCCGTGAAGACCGCGCTCATCATCCGCGAATCGGTGGAAAACCTGTATAAAGAATTGCCGCCTGAATTCCATCTCGGTTTTGGCGCAGGCATTCACTGCGGCGACGCCGTTCTCGGTTTGATCGGCACCGAAAAGAGACTCGAATACACCGCCATCAGCGACGCCGTCAACACCGCCAAACGCATTCAGGAAAACTCCGCACGGAATCAGATCCTCATCAGCGCCTCGGCATACGAACGGGTCAGCAAGGAAATCAACGCCAGACCCCATGCCGATATGAGTGTGAAAGGCAAAACCCAGCCGCTGGGAGTGTTTGAGGTGCTGGGGTTGAAGTAGGGGAATAGGAAGTAGTGAATAGTGAATAGTGAGTAGGGAATAGTGAAGAGGCTTCCGAGGTGCATTTGCTTCGGAAGTTTTTATTGCCAGGAACCAGGAAAAGCCCCTTTTTCACCACGAAGCCACAAAGGCACAAAGACGCAAAGAAAAAAACTTCGTGCTTTCGTGTCTCCCTGGCACCGACCGCCAGGGCAGGTGTTGAGACTTTGTGTTTAAGTTTTCAGACACGCTTCAAGTAAAAAAATCCCCATTTTCAAAAATCGAAAACGGGGGAAGGGACCATACCACTTGATTTACCATTTACCAT
>DAOQID010000007.1:54630-55812 GCA_035339375.1 Anaerolineales bacterium
AACCGCACCAAAGCTTCCATGCCTTTTTCAACGGGGTCCACTTCCATGAACTCTTGCGGGGTGTGGGCGCTGCCGCCTGTGGTGATTCCCATCACTACAGAGGGGATGCCGCTGCTGAGCGGGATGTTTGCATCGGTGGAGCCTGAGGTGAGCGCGGATTCGAGTCCCTGTTCGCGGGTGCAATCCACGGCCAGTTTCACCAGCGGGTGATCAGCAGGGATCTCACCCGCGGGGCGTTCGCCGATGATCTCAGCCAGCACACGCACGCCGGGGCGGTCGGAATCTTTGAGCAGGTCTTCCACTTGATGGATCAATTTCAAAAGTGTCTTCGGGTCTTCGGAGCGCAGGTCCAACTCACATTTGGATTCAGAGGCCAACACATTGATCCCCGTCCCACCGTGAATGGTGCCGACATTGAGCGTGGTGCGCGGCTCCCGCGGCAAGCGGATTCCCGCAAACTGCGTCACCAGGTTGGCGAGTTCATGCACCGCCGAAGGCTTGCCATAATCTGACCATGAATGTCCGCCTGCGGTTTTGACCGAGATGCGATATCTCCGCACACCGATGGCGCGATGATAGACATGTCCCAGTGCCAGCCCTTCCAACACGAGATACCCGATCACATTGGCGCCAAACCGCTCCACCACGGCGCGCATTCCGCGCAGATCGCCAAGCCCTTCTTCACCTACATTTGCCACAAACCACAGATCGTGCTGCAGGCTGATATTCCGCTCGCGCAACGACCAGAGGATTCCAAACAATGCCGCGACACCCAGAGAATTATCCCCGATGCCCGGTGCGACGATGCGGCCCGCTTCTTTTTTAACCTGCAAGCTGATACTGGTCGGAAAAACAGTATCCAAATGGGCAGAGACGATCAACGGCTTGGCCTTCTTCTGCTTCCCGGGCAAACGCGCATACACATTTCCAAGTGAATCCATGGAAACATCTTTGAGATTCTCTTTTAGAAAAAGGTCACGGGTGAATTCGGCGCGCTGTCCTTCGGAAAACGTCGGCGCAGGGATCTGCTGAATCTGGATGGCAAGGTCAATGGTTTGGGTGGCGATGTTGTTCATGAGGGCAAGTATAAAGGCAGGCAGTGAAGTGGACAAGTGAGCATGAATAAAGAGAGTGGCTAAAAGGGTGGGTTTTGATTGCCACAAAGTCACAAAGCCTCGAAGA
>DAOQID010000008.1:0-52180 GCA_035339375.1 Anaerolineales bacterium
GATTCATAACAAAGTCTGTATTTTTTAGTGTGCTGGCAACGCGAAAATTTGTATTTTTGTAAGCAGGTTGCCTGACAAGGTTCCCGCCGAAGAGTAGGCGAGTAGCAATTTTTCTGTTTTCAAGAAATCGTATCAATTGATTTCGTGAAAAGGGCGAATCTTGCTGAACAGCGATTGGGTAACCAAACCAACTTGGATTGCTGTATGTAGTTGCTTTTGGAAGAATTAAATAACTTTGTAATTCTCTGAGGTTTTTGTCTAAATAAGTAAAATTTTCACGCCTTGCATTTATGAAACCTGAAATCTTTGTCATTTGTGCAAGGCCAACAGCTGCTTGCATGTCAGTTGCCTTTAAGTTATAGCCTACGTGTGAGTAGGTGTATTTATGATCGTATCCATGTGGTAAATCACCTAGTTGATGTTCGAATCTTTTTCCACAGGTATTATCTTTTCCGGGTTCACACCAACAATCACGACCCCAATCACGAAAAGACTCGGCCAAAGTTTTCAATTTTGGTTTATCAGTTAAAACGGCTCCCCCTTCTCCCATGGTGATATGATGTGCTGGATAGAAACTTGTTGTGGCAATATCTCCAAAGGTGCCAACTTGTTTATTTCGATAGGTTGCTCCAACGGCATCACAGCAATCTTCTATTAGCCAGAGGTTATGTTTTTTTGCGAATTTAGTGACCTCGTCAATGTTGAAAGGGTTGCCAAGTGTGTGTGCAATCATTATCGCACGCGTACGTGGACTTAACGCTGCTTCTAAATATTGAATATCTATATTGTATGTCGGAATTTCAATATCAATAAAAACAGGAATTAGATTGTTTTGGATTATTGGGTTTACGGTGGTGGGGAAACCGGCGGCCACAGTGATTACTTCATCTCCAGGACGAAGAGCTTTATCTCCAAGTTGGGGGGATGTAAGACAGGAAATAGCCACAAGATTTGCAGAGGAGCCAGAATTTACCAAAATAGTGTTCCGAACCCCCATAAATTTAGAGAATTCCTTTTGGAAATTATCTGCAAAACGGCCAGTGGTCAGCCAGAAATCTAAAGACGAATCAACAAGGTGTTGTAATTCGATTTCATTGAATACCCTGCCTGAAACAGGTATGGGTGATTTGCCAGGAATAAATTCGCGCGGCTGAAACGCCTGCGTGAAGTATTCGGCTGTAAGCGAAAGAATTTGCTTGCGAAGTTCTTCAGTTGTTTTTTTCATGACTAAAAAAATTTTTATACCAATCTATTGTTAAGGCTAAACCTTGGTCGAGATTGAATAATGGTTCCCATTTTAAAAGTTGCCTTGCTTTTTCTGCGCTCAAGTATTGATGACGTATTTCGTTGTTAGCTTCGTTTAGGATGATAGGCTTGAGGTTTGATCCCATTAGTCTTATAACACTTTCAACAATTTCCTTGACGGTCACTTGTATTTCATTTGAAAAATTAAATGCTTGACCTTTGAGTGTTGGGTGAGACGCAAGTTGTTCTGCTAATAACATATAGGCGGCTGCACCATCTTCGACATAAAAGTAATCGCGAATATATTCGCCATCAGAACGAATCACGGGTTCTTGACCTCGTAGTATTGAACGAATTGTGCCTGGGATGATTCGATTCCAGTTTAAATCTCCGCCGCCATAAAAATTCCCGCAACGAGTAATTGCAACTGGTAACTCATAACTTTTGGCATAGGTATGCGCAAGTAAATCTGCTGCTGATTTACTTACATCGTATGGGTGACGGCCTTGTAAAGGAGTGTCTTCGCTGTAAGGTAGCTTATCTTGGTCGCCATATGCCTTATCTGAAGATGCCAATATGATTTGACGTACTTTAGGGCTGCGATGGGAGGCTTCAAGGAGATTCCACGTTCCTGCTATGTTCGTTTCAAAAGTTGAAATCGGGTTACGATTAGCAATAGTTACAATTGTTTGTGCAGCCAAATGAATGACAGTGTCAATTTCAAACTCTCCAAGTGCGCGTTCCAGCAAATTGCGGTCGCGAATATCGCCATGGACTACTTTTACTCGTTCAATTAAGCCCGTGCGGACAAGTTCACTTTGCGGCACCCAGTCACGTAAAAGGCACACTACATCTGCTTTTGCTTCCACTAACCTTCGAACAAGCCAGGACCCCACCAAACCAGTTCCACCGGTTACAAAAACAGGGCGATCCAGCCAAAATGTCCGATTCACCATAGTTTCCATGGAGCGTTACCACCATCCCAAAGATTATTCAAGAGTTGCACATCGCGCAAAGTATCCATGCATTGCCAAAACTCGCTATGATTATATGCCATAAGTTGCCCATCAGAGGCTAGCCTTTCCATTGGCTTTCGTTCCCAAACTGCTTGTTCATCATCAATATATTTGATAATTTCAGGTTGTAATACGAAAAAGCCTCCATTGATCCAGCCTTCTCCGGTTTGTGGTTTTTCAGCAAACTCTGTAACTTGACTTTCCTGTAAAACGATTTGCCCAAAACGTGCTACTGGGCGTACCGCTGTCATGGTGACTAATTTGCCGTGGCTTTCGTGAAATTTAATCAATTTATTAATGTCTATATTGCCCACCCCATCACCATAGGTGAGCATGAAGGTCTCGTTGCCAATGAACTCTGCCACACGTTTGACACGTCCACCAGTGTTGGTGTCGGCACCTGTATCCAGCAGATGTACGGTCCAGTCTTCGCCTTCGATGTTATGGGCGGTTACACCCCCTGTTTTCAGTTGGACGGTGATACTTCGTGATCGGTAGTGATAATTAAGAAAATAATCCTTGATGATCTCGCCTTTATACCCCAGTGCCACTACGAATTCTTTGAACCCATATGCGGCATAAATGTTCATAATATGCCAGAGGATGGGCTTTCCTCCAACCTCGACCATCGGTTTCGGCTTTACAGTTGTTTCTTCAGATAACCGCGTCCCCAATCCACCTGCCAGGATCGCAACCTTCATAATGAATAAATCCTTTCAAAGAAAGATGTGCCTGATTATACATGTACTTGAAGACCCTTTTGTTCACAGAATTGTAATTGAAATATTGGTCATATGATGGATATACACAAAAAAAACGACTGCCATTTTCGGCAGTCGTTTTTTTTGTGGGCACGGAGGGGCTCGAACCCCCGACCTCATGTGTGTGATACATGCGCTCTAACCAACTGAGCTACGCGCCCGGAACGACCCGCATTATAGTATAGCCTTGCGCCTTTGGCAAGGACTTACGGCGGCGGCAAATAATCCCAGGGATTGACCTTCCAGGTGGCGGTCATTAACTCAAAATGGAGGTGTGGACCCGAAGATCGCCCGGTGGAACCTACTGCACCGATGGCTTCACCCTGCCCAACGCTCTGTCCGCAACCTCTATAGATCGCACTCAAGTGGGCATACAGGGATTGAAAACCATTTCCATGGTCGATCATGATCATATTGCCGTAACCGTAGTTGTTCCAGCCAGAGTACACAACCACACCAGCGTCGGCAGCATACACACCTTCACCTTCGCTGCCTGCCAGGTCAATACCGCGATGATTTGTCTTTTCGTTGTAGTCAAAACCTGAGAGGAAATGTTTGTTCGTTGGGTACACATAAGTGCCATACCCAACCGCGCCACCGCTGACCGGTTCGCAGGCGCCCTGACCAAGTACACGGGCAGAAGCGGGGTTTTCACGTGTCACACCCAGTGGCGCGCTCCAATTAACAAACTCCCGTTTCCCGTTGGGAATGATCAGCCATGTGCCGGTCTTGATATTTGCGTTTGCATAGTCGCCGACCGCATTCGGGTCTATTTTGTTGCTCGGGTATTCAATAATATCCGCAGCGGTGACTCCGTAAAACTCAGCCCAGTCGCCAAAGGGAATGCCCCCCAGCCACTCCCAATACACGCCGTCCACGGGCAGAATATTCAACTCCTGCCCGGGCTTTAGTGAGTGGGGATCGTCCAATAAAATGTTGTAATTACCCCAAAGAATGGTTTGAGGTTGCAGGCCAAATTTTTCAGCAATGCCGAAAACAGTGTCACCCTCTTGCACCGTATAGTTTGTGATCTCATTGCGTGGTCGTGAGGGAATGTTTGTATGTATCTGTGCCGAACGGGAAATCCCGGTAATTAGTGGATTTTCCAATGCGGGGATCGAATGGATATCCACTTCAACGGTCGGGGCGGGACCTGAAGCCTGGTCGCTGTTTCCTGAAGCAGGATTCGCCCGTTGGGTGTTGAATGCCTGTACAAGCAAGATCACAACAACGATGGCCGCAATGGAGAAAAGGTTTGTTCCACTGCGCAACAATGATTCTCCCAGCCCCATTTGAACCAGTGTATTCATCCACCGTGTGAAAAAACTACGCTGTCTTACAGGCTCAGCCTGTTTGGCTTCCTTTGGCTTCGCCGAGCTTGTTGAATCTTCATTAAAATCGTTTTGCATATTGTTCATCATAACATGCTTAAAAAATCACAGTCAAGTTGCCTTTTAAACGCTAATCCTGTATTAACCAGAATTCGGGTGTTTATTGAACGGGAACCACTAATTCGGGGCGGTCATTGCCTGGAGCATTGACCATGGTCGAAACAGGGTAGGCGGACATTTTGTCAGATGGGAAAGACCTGATGAGGTGGAGCAGGCTATCGGGAGTCCGAGGCGCGGCGTCCAGCCAATCGGCATAGTTTTGAGCATCCAGAATGACGGGCATGCGGTTATGCAGGGTGGACATCAGTTCGTTAGGTTCAGTGGTGATGATGGTGCAGGTGCGGACCGAGCCGCCATCGGGAGAATGCCATTCGTCCCACAAACCTGCGAATGCGAACGGCTTGCGGTCTTTCATGTGGATGAAGTAGGGCGTTTTGGTTTTTGCGCCAGGTTGTGATTTCCACTCGTAAAATCCGTCGGTGAGGATGAGGCAGCGTTTGTATTTAAAACTACCGCGAAAAGATGGTTTTTCGGCAATGGTTTCACCGCGCGCATTGATCAATTTATTGGCGATGGATGGGTCTTTTGCCCATGAGGGAATCAACCCCCAGAGAAAAAAATCGGCCTTGTTCTTTGCGTCGTTTGGAATGGCGAGGACGGGCTGTGTTGGGGCAATATTAAATCGCGGTGAAAACTGGGTGGGAAAGGTGAATTCAGAAAAAGCATCCTGTAACTCTGCAGGGTCAACCGTCAGGGTAAATCGTCCGCACATGGTAAGCTCCTTTTTTTATGAAAGCGTAAAATAAAAAGTGGCCCCCCGGTTAATTTGAGAATCGACCCAAATGCGCCCGCCATGCACTTCGATGATCCTTTTTACGAGCGCGAGGCCAATGCCAGTGCCGCTGGATTCGGTGGAAAGTTTATTGAACAGGCCGAATATTTTTTCGTGGAATTCGGGCGCAATGCCTGCGCCGTTGTCTTTTACGTAGAAGATGGCCTGTCCGCGTTCGTTTTCGAAAGCTCCAATTTCGATGCGTGGCGAGGGTTGGTTATCCATGAATTTGATGGCGTTTTCGATCAGGTTTTGCAGCACTTCCGTCAAACGTACCCGATCGCAGTGGATCATGATACCGGTTTGCTTGTGAATAATGTGAATGCTTTTTCCTTCAATCTGCCCATGGACGATTTCCAGTGCATCTTTGACAATTTCGTCAAATTGGATATCGGCGGGTGTGTTGATCAACCTGCCAATGCGCGATAGCTCAAGCAGGTCTCTGAGCAGGTTTTGCATTTTTCCTACTGCGGTTTCGATGCGCGAGACATCCTGCTTGAATTTGTCGAAGTTTCCCGAAAGGGCATCCTGTTCAAGATAACCTAGAAACCCTTTGATGGTGACCAGCGGCGATTTTAGGTCATGAGAGACGGTGTAGGTGAATCTTTCCAGTTCCGCGTTCTTTGCTTCAAGTTCTTCGATGAAGGTCTTGCGTTGGGTAAGTTCGTTTTGTAGTGCAGTGTTCAACCTGGCGTTTTCGATGGCGAGCCCGGCATAGCCTGCAAACAAGCGCAAGGCTTCAAGCTGCTCATCAGATATGGGTCGTCCGCTGATTTTGTGGTCTACACAGATGACTGCCACGGGTTTTTCCCCGACCCAGGCGGCGACAGCGGCAAAGTCTTTAACGCCGAGCATTATGTCATTTATGGCAGACTTGTGCTCTGATTCGTAATCACGAGTTAAATAGATGGAATCAGGATTGTTGAGTAGATACAAAAAGGAATTTGCTTCCTCGTTTCCCTGGTCAATGGATTTCCAGGTTTCCCATTCGTCAACCATCTCTCCGTGGTCGTTGGTGCCAAACGTGCCATCCATTGACTTCCTGACAGGGTTGTACATGTAGATTCCAAGACGGTCAAATGCCAGTTCGTCATGGACTCCGTGCCAAATTCTTTCGAGGGTGGCTCGGAGGTCGTGGACCTCGGTCATGCTTTGCCCAAGTTGAATGACTTTTTCCAGGGTTGCACGACGGCGAGCCTCACGCTGTTCCGCACTTTTTTGCAGGTCTAATTCATTCTGAATGGCGGAATGCAGCCGTGAATTTTCGATGGCAAGCCCTGCATACCCTGCAAATAAACGCAGACCTTCGAGCTGTTCGTTCGTGATGGGGCGGAGGGTGATAAGGTTATCTGCACAGATAACCGCCACAGGTTTGTTGCCCGCCCAAACCGCCACAGCTGTGTACTCTTTGACATGGTACATTTCATGCCCGGGAGGAATGTTATTCTCTTTGGCATAATCTTTCGTGAAGTAAAAACCATCTGGTTTTTCGAGCAGGTAGGCAAAAGTCGAGCCGTCTGTGTCTTCCCCTACAGGGAAGGACAGTCCGTAGTTATCTGTCATTTGGCCGTTTATGTCGGTTCCCAGAGTATCGTCCATCTGGTTGCGTTCAGCGTTATATAGGAAGATCGCCAGACGGTCAAATTGCAGATCGTCGTGAACGCCATGCCATATCTTTTTTATGGTCCCTTTGATGTCGCTGGCTTCGGTGACGAGTTTGCCGAGTTCGATCACTTTTTCGAGCATTTCGCGGCGGCGTTTTTCGGCAAGCTCTGCTTCTTTGCGGTCGTTGATGTCGCGTGCCACCCCGGTTGTGCCGATGACCTCTCCCTTGCCATTGAAAATGGGGGTTTTGATGGTTTCCACCCAATATTCCCTGCCAAGGCGGTCCATTTGCTTTTCTTCCACCCGCCTTAATTTCAGGGTTTCGATCACAAGCAAGTCATCTTCACGGTAATTTTTGGCAAACTCCGGATTCCATATTTCATCATCGCTTTTGCCGATGATCTCTTCCATGGGCCGCCCCGCAACGGACGCAAATTTTTCATTGACGGCCACGTATTTGCTGTTCACGTCCTTCAACCAGGCCATATCAGGAATCTTCCGAACCATTTCTGCGGTTTGGCTGAGTGTTGCGATCAGGGTTTCTTCGGCGTGTTTGCTTTCAGTAATATCCTGCACTGCACCGATAATGCCAGCCAGCCTGTTGTTGTAGTCATCCCAGATCGGATGGGCGTAGATCCGCTCCCAGTGCGTTTCACCGTTTTTGTTGATGGTGCGGATTTCAGATTTTATATCCTCGTTTCTGGCAAGTGCTTCCATATCCCGAATGTCTTTTTCGATGTCGTCCGGGTGAACGTGCGCCGACCAGCTACCTGCTGCAAGGTATTCCTCAAGCGTGTAGCCTGTCATTTTTTCAAATGCGCCGCCTACCCAAAACAGGGTGTTGTTCCCTGCTTCATCCACTTTGGTTTCAAAGACATAGTCTGTGCTGATGTTTGAAAGCAGCATGTATTTTCGTTCGCTGATGCGGGCACGTTTTAGGGCATTTTGCACAGAAAGACTGGAAAGGTATTGCAGTGTTGTAATGATCGGAAAAATAACCAGACTTATCACCCACATATTCATGGAGCGGGTGAGATTTGTTGAAAGAATGGCCTGCTGGGTCTCTGCGTAGATCAATACCAACCCAGTCAAGAGCGAGGCTACCGTCACGTACGAGGCTGCTCTCCCGCCGAATAGAACCCCCGCAATCAAAATTACCAACGGGAATCCCATTAAGTAAGCTTCGCTCTGCACCCCTTCACCGGAAACCGCAGTGATGGAAAAGAAGATCCATAGCATGACAATCTGGAGTATGGCTGCCAGGCGGACGATCCCTTTTCTAAGCATGAACAGAAGCAAAAGGTTGATCGCCTCTCCAAAGGCTGATTGCGCCAGCACCCGATTGAATCCCGAGGGATTGGTGATCGCAATAAATATTAAATAGGGAATTGGGACAAGGATCATGCCCCACACAATGGCGCGCAACAAGAATGCCTGGTGAGACTTTTCTTCGCTATCGAAAGTGGGTGGCTTGAATGAGTTACCCATAAAAAAAATTGGAGGTATGCTTTTAGTTCCTCAATTTGCGCGCATCACCGTCGCGGATGGTGATGTTAATGGCGTCCATGTATTCGAGGATGGCTTGTGCATATTTTCTGGTCGTGCCGAGCAGGTCGCGCACTTCTGCAAGGGTGATCGTTCCTTTGTTCTTCAGCTCGGCTCGAATTTTGATCACAATCAGTTCATGGTCTTGTTTTTTGAAAACCACATCTGGTGACACGCTCACCAGTTCGTTCATTTCAAGCAGCGCATTGAATGCCTCTTCACCAACTTCTGATTGACATTCCTTGACGCTTGGCGGACCAAACGGATTCGCCTCGAATTTACGCATCAACCCATTAACCCTTGCTTGATCCTGTCCATTGAATTTTATCTCATGGGTGGTTTGTGCCACCGAACCGCGCAAATCCGTCAGCGCTGAATGGCGGGTGAGAAAATTGACCGTGGCATTAAAGACACGTGGAGTGAGTTTTAGCCTGCTTTTTAGCTCTTCACGTGGAATTCCACGCCGTAATGGAAATTGCTGGTGATACGCTTTAACGAGTTGAAGGGTTTTCTCCTGCAATATGCTCCAGTGCGGAATGGCTATTGCAAGCAGGTCACTTGCGACTGTTGCTTCTCCTTCTTCCAAAAGGACAAGCCTGCCATCTGCCAGCAACTCCTGCAATGCTTCACCAGCAGGTGCAGATTCAAGACGCGAACGGGCAACCATTTCTTTCACCGAAGCAGTATTTAGGGCCAGCGCTGCTTCAAACAGAATATCCGCTGGGGAGCCCTGTGCGAGAGATTCAAGCGATTTGAGCACAGTTTCGTCAAAGCGTTTGTGCCTGCCCTTTGGCTGATGATCCACAATGACACCGCCGCCAAGGGTTTCGCTGGGTGACGGCCGCCGCAGGATGTAACGGTCACCACGCACAGCAACGATGGGGTCACGCAATTCGAGTTGGATCCAGCCTTCTTCACTTTCACGAAGTTCTTCGGCGCCAAGCAGGCGCAGAGTGGCAATCGTTTCGCTTGCGCCTGTGAAGAATTTTACTTCGTCGTTATGTTTGATGGATTTGGAGATGTCTTTCAATAACCGCAGCCGCGCATCGATTCTACGGGTGGGTGTGTACTGGTTTGGGTGTGAGACCACCTCACCCCGCTGGATCTGCTCAGTGTTGACCCCGGAGATATTCACCGCCGTACGCGAGCCGGGCAGAGCCTGCTCTTCTTTTTTCTTGTGAGTTTGCAAGCCGCGCACACGACCCTTCTGGCCCGAGGGCAGAATTTCTACTTCATCGCCGACGGTGAGGTGACCATCACTGAGGGTACCCGTGACCACTGTGCCGAATCCGCTCATGGTGAATACACGGTCAATGGGCAGGCGTGGACGGTTAAGGTCGGGGCGGGCGGGTTTGTTTTCGAGCAGGGTTTGAAGGCTGGTCGTTAGTTCTTTGAGCCCCAATTTGTTTTTTGCTGAAACGTGCAAGATGGGCGCATCTTGCAGGACGGTTCCACTGACGGCGCCGCGAATGTCTGTTTCAACAAGGTCAAGCCAGGTTGAGTCAGAAACGAGGTCTGTTTTTGTCAGGACGATCAATCCAGCGGGAATTTGCAGCAGATCCAGGATGGCAAGATGTTCCTTCGTCTGCGGCATGACCCCTTCATCGGCAGCGATGACCAGCAGGGCGGCGTCAATTCCACCGATGCCTGACAGCATGTTTTCGATAAAGTCGCGGTGACCGGGCACATCAACGATCCCTACTTCTTCGCCGTTTGGCAGGTTCATCCAGCCAAAACCCAACTCGATGGTCATTTCGCGGGCTTGCTCTTCTTTGAGGCGGTCGGGGTGGGTGCCGGTAAGTGCTGCAATGAGCGTGGATTTTCCGTGGTCTACATGGCCAGCCGTTCCAATGACTCTCATGCCTGTGGTTCTTTCTTCTTTCCCCTTTCTTTGAATGCTGAAAGAAGAAAGAGGAAAGAGTTGTTTTATTTTTTGGATTTTTTGCCGTGCCCCATGATGCGCTGATAGGAAAGCATCCATTCATGCAGAACGTTCATCATTTCCTGTAATTGCTTTTCTGTGGCATCGGTGGTTTGGTGCATTTGGTCTTGCAATACCTGGGTGATGTCGTCGAAGGGGGTGATGCGGGTTTCGAGTTTTTGCACTTCCTTGCGAATATCGCGGAAAGATTCTTCGGAGGAGAGGCTATAGCCTGTCCAGCGTTTTTGGTCGTCGGTCTTGAAGCTGACCCATTCCTGGCGCAGGCGGTCTTCGGCGAGACGCTGCATTTCGGTCACTTCGTTGATGCGACGTTCGAGTTTTGTGTTGAGCTCGAGGTAGGTTTCCTGCGCTTTTTTTGCTCCGCGCAGGGCTTCGTCCAGATTTTGAATGTGGATATCAAGATTGGCGGCTTCTTTTTGGAAGGATTCGTATTTCTCCTTCCATTCCTTCCAGGCGCGGTCACGGTCGATCTGTGCGAGGGTTTGTTGTTCCAGGAAGGCGGCCTGTGCCTGCTTGCGTTCGAGTTCGGAGGCGATCAGGTCTGTGAAACGATTTTCAACATTGCGAATGCTATCGGCGGTGATGGTGGCTTTGTCGCGGTTTTCATCCACACGTTTGCGCAGGGCGGTCACTTCACCCTGAATGTCAGCGACGCGTTTCAGGTCGTTCTTGCGGGTTTCTTCGATGGCCTTTAAAGCATGGACGGCGTCGTCTTTTGTGCGGGTGGCTTCATCCACACGGAATTTCAAATCGGCTACATTGTTCAAGACTCGCTGCATTTCATCGGCGCGTTCTTTGAGTTGTTTTTTGATCTCGGTCAGGTTGGTCGTTGTTTTGATGTTCGCAATGACCTTTTGGATCTCGGTCAACTCGGTTTGCACATATTTCAGATTTTCTTTTGTAGTGCGGGTTTGCGCTTTTTCGTTCTCTTCGAGCAGTTTTACAAATTCCGCGCGTTGACGGGTCATCAGGGTTTCAAACTGGTCAAGGCGCTTCTCCATGGGAGAGACATCGGTGATCTGTTTGGTGAACCCTTTCATTTGTTTTGAGACGGCATTGATGGTCGTTTCAAAGGACTCCAGCCGCCCGTCGAGGCTTGTCAGGGCATCCTGATTTTTGCGCTGTTGTTTATCCAACCATTCAAGGCGTTTAATGATTTGTTCGAATTCCATTTTTTATCTCTCCGATGGCTGTGGGGAAATTTGCAAAATTATAGCACGCCCGTAAAACGGGTTATTGCCCGAGGTGTTCAAACAGGGCGGGCAGGCTGGCGATGAAGGGTTGCAGGGTCTGCGGGAAAATTCCGAGGATGAAAAGCCCGATCACCCCGACCCCGAGCATGCCCATCTGAACCCAGGATTCGTTTATCTCCCAGGTTCGATTTTCTTCTGCCATGACAAAAACCGCCAGCGTACGCATGGCTCCCATCAACAAGCCCAACAGCCCGATCAATACCCAGAACGACATGGTCAATGATTCAGGTGTCAATTCCTGCCACAGGGCCGCACGGGATGGGAAGCCTGCCAGTAGCGGAAAGCCTGCCATCGAAAGATGGGCCAGAACGATGGCTGCGACTGCAATGGGGTATTGGCGGGCCATACCGCGAACTTCGCTGAAGCGCAGTGAATATACTTTTCGTTTTATGATGGAAAGCGCAAGTGCCCAAACCGCCAACTCCAATCCGCGTGGGGTGAGCAGCAAGAAGGTGACATTGACGACCTCGGTGGATTTCAACCCTGCAGCAAGGACCAGCAGCCCGGTCTCAACGATGGAGGCGTAGCCCATCATCCTTCCGATATGCTTTTGCTGTGAAGCGAAAAGTCCGCCGCTTGCCACCATTAACACGCCAGCAAATTGAATGGCATTTGAAAGCTGAGGTGTGCTTCGCAGCCAGGTGTAGCGATCTAAAAAGTTTAGCAAAAATATGATGGTGAAGGTTGGAAGAGCCCACAAAAGGAAACCTGTGGCATAGGGTGAGGCTTCTTCAGTCAGCATCGGTATCCAGCTGTATAGCGGGAAGATCGCCAATAGAAAGGCGAATCCCAAACTGAGCATGGTACCTGCCTGGATGGTGTTGCCAATGTCACCGGGGCTGGCTTCCACACCTGCAAGCATCCAACCTGAAAACAAGACAAACGGCATTGCAAGCGTTTGCTGGATCAAGAACCGAACAATCCCCTGACCTGGTCTTTGGTGCAGTGGAACCAACAGTGGAATCACCAACATGGCTGCCATGTCGATCAGCAGTGCTGCAAACAGGAATGGCTCCACTGCAATGGAAGCGGTCAGCAGGGCTACGATCATCAGCCCGAGTGAAACAAAGCGGTTGGCTGTGCCAGAGGCTTGGGTGCCGAAAAACCACAAGGTCGCCAGACCATAAATAATGGCCAGCAATGGACCATCCGCAGTGTTGAGCGCAAAGCTGCGCCCGAAAAACTGAACCGTGGAAGAAATTTTGATGGAAACAGAGCCAATTAGTAAAGCGGTATCGATGGGAAAGATCAAGGCGGTCAATGCCAGCAGCATGGATACCACTCCGCCAACAAAGGAGGAAATACGCTCTTGTAACAGGAAAAGAATCAAAACCCCTGCAACAAATGGGATGAGGATCCAAATGATCGGCGCGCTCATTCTTCATCCTCCACTTCCAGCGGAATGGAACCTGCGACCAACAAGTAGGAACCTGCAATTCCCAACCCCAAATTGGTCAATGCCAGCAAACCAGCCACCAAAATTGAACTTTCCACGGCGGCATAGAGTACCTCGAAACCTGTCAGCATGGTCAGCAAACCCAGGGTGACTCGAAGAATATCCGAGGTAACACCGAGATGGATCACACCTGCTCCGATCAGCAAGATACTGCCTGCGATTACAGGCAGGCCGAGGCCTGGAATGCTCGTTTCGATACGCGGTGTTGCCCCAGCCGTGACCAAAGCTACGATCCCGATCAAAATGCCGCGGAACCACCGTCCGCTTTGCAGAGACGTATCTTCGGCTTTTTCCTCTGTGGCTGTCAACCCGAGACGGGTCATGCCGATGGCCGCGACCACCATCCAGCCTGTGATGAGTTTGGCAGAGCCCATTACAAAGGGCAGATGTCGGGTCACCAGCCAGAAAGCTGCCAGGTATTGCAAAGCCAGTGCGCCCAACGGGATACGCCAGTCACGGCTGATTAAGATAATTGCAGAGGTTGCGAGAATCATTCCCACTGCGATCCATGAAATGATATCGGTTGCCATGCTAGGGGAGCCCCTGTGTCAGAAGTGAGATGAAAAGGACCAGGAAGAGCAGGGTCCACATCACGCCGCCGTTGCCTTCCAGTGCGGTCGTGATCGTGAGATTGATTCTTTCAAAGACGCGGTATACCGCCCAGAAACTGCTGTAGAAGACGCTGGGGGTATTTGCAGCAATGGGGTTCACCCAATGAGCACGGATCGGGTTGAGGATGCGAAAACGTGGTGTCGCCCAAACCAGCCCGAGGATTAAGAGCGAAGCGATCACCGCCAGCAGCCAGGCTCCGATCTGGCGCGCACCGTCCCAGCCGATCAATCCCAGAATAATCTGAAGCACTGCAGGCAGGATGATCCCCGCTGGATAAATACGGTTGACCCAATTCTCCTGAGAGTCGAGAGATCCTCTGTCACCGGGGCGCAATGAATGGCGAATGAGGCCTGCGGTCAACAAGGCTTGTGCCGCAACTCCAAACGGAACGAAGAAGTTTAAATTGCCAAGCCAGACACTGGCCGTAAGTGAAAACGGAAGCGATGAAAGACTCCATGCTCCAACCAGCAGAAAACGACTCAGCCATTTGTGTTGAACCGAAGAAAGGAACAAAGCCCCGCCGACCAAAATCAGTGCGCATCCCCACGCAATTGCCCCAAGTGGATTGCCATTCAAGGTTGCTGTAATTGAAAGCGCGGCGATGCCGATGATCCAATATGGACGGCCTGTTAATTCGTCGGGCGCACGCAGCCACATCCAACCGCCATAGACAGCAGCAATGAGGGCAAATAAAAGTAAAAACGGTGTGACGCTTGAATTTAGACTGCCGGCAGGCACATGGGCCAGCAATATCAAACTCGATGCGGCGGCAACCAAACGCAAAGCGGTTCCAAACCCGCGCCTCAACACGGATTCAGATGAGTAAGGCAGGTGCAAGGGAAAAACCCCCAACCGCAGCCCGGCGGCAGCCACAAGATACAAACCAGAATCTGCGGCGATGGAATGAAAATCGAATGTGCTTCCCTGTGCAATACTGATCACATTTGCCCACAGCAGCAGAAATGTGCCAAATGCCCGTGTTGAAAAAGAAATAACCACCCGTTCATTGTTTGAAGGCCCATCCACTGAACGAAGCTGGGTGATGAGTTCGGCGAGGTCAAGTGCGCTCCAGATCAGCAGCAAAGTGAACGGATTGTTTGCAGTAACAGCCAGAATTCCCAAACCGCCCAGCGCAAGCACACCTGCCCACGCATACAAACTGGTGGAATTGGGCCGCGTTACCTCAGTCAGCAGGATGGTAAGGGTGATGCCAGAGATAGCCACCGCATAAGGCCATGAGATCGCATCCGCCCGAAACAGGATCGGGTTTTGGAACAAGGTCAATGGCTGCCAGGCGGGCAACGTGAAATCCACCGGGATGCGCGCCAGCCAGATGAACACACTGGCCAATGAAAGCATTGCCCCGCCGATCGCCACAAGCCAGGTGTACCGCGCGTTTGGCTGGGTCACACCTAAAACAAGCAGGATCAGTGCGGTTAAAAAAAGCAACAAGCAGGAAATTAAGATTAGCATGGAGTAAACAATTGTATCAGTTTTATTGTGGACGTACTTTCCCTGTTTCCCATTTGGTACAATCATAAACATGATTCTTCAAAGGCGGATTCTCGCTCTGCTGGCATTTTTTCTGGCGACTTCATGCGCTTCCACTCCCGACCCTCTGCCTGCTTCTGTTCCTTTGGCCGCCCCAACGCTGACACCTTTTCAACCCCTGCCAGAAGCAACTTCCACTCCCGATGTTGCCGCCATCCCAGCCGAACCCACGTACACCCCTCTTCCCCGACAGAATACAGCCATCGAAATCCTGCCCACACCACTATTAATAGACCCATCTGCCAACGGCAGTGCTGGTGATTTCAGCTTGATGAACATCAACAACCCCTTGACCGGGCTGCCCGTCAACGACCCAGCCCTGCTTGAACGCAGGCCGATGGTGATCAAAGTAGCCAACGCGCCAGATACCATCCGCCCGCAATCCGGGCTGACCCTGGCAGACGTGGTTTATGAATATTACATCGAATGGGGTGATACACGTTTCATTGCGGTGATGTATGGAAACGACTCGCCAAAAGTTGGCCCGGTGCGTTCAGGAAGATATTTTGATGAACACGTCGCCCGCATGTACAACGCCTTTTTGGTTTTCAAGTTTGCCGACCCGCGCGAATATTCCTACCTGAAAAATTCCACTCTGAATGAGTTTCTGGTTGTGCCGGGCGGTTCAGGGTGCCCGCCATTCATCTTTGGCCCCGATAAAAAACGGGATGATTACAACAATTTCTTTTTTGTCACTTCCGAATGGGCCGCCTGCGCTGCCAGCAAAGGACTCGATAACTCTCCGCAGGTCATTCGCGGCGGATTCTTCTCCGATGCCCCCATGGAAGGCACAACCACAGCTTCACGCATCTTTTCCTATTATTCAAGGCAGAGCTACAACTATTGGGAATATGATGTGATCACACACAAATATTTCCGCTATCAGGAAGCCAACGATATGCTCAACGGCAAACCCGAAGCCTACGCACCCCTCTCTGATGCCGAGACCGGTTTACCGGTCAATGCAGAGAACATCGTTGTCATTTTTGTGCCGCATACCTTTGCCAATGAATTCAACGCAAAAGATGAAGTTTATAACATTGACCTGATCGATTATGGAAATGCCTTCGTGTTTCGGGATGGATTTGTTGTCCCTGCCAAATGGGAGCGGACAGATATCAACCAGCCGCTTTTGCTTACCAATTTGGATGGCAGTCCGATCTACCTGCGCCCGGGCCGTACCTTTTACGAAGTGATGGGTTTTACTTCAACCTACACCCAGGATGGCACTGACTGGCATTTCAAATTTGAAACCCCATGAGAAAAAGTTTACCAATTTGTGTGACAAGCGATAAAATACGCTGCATCCGTGTTCGTTTGGAGTTGACATGACCTTTGACCCCGTATTCCTTGGAAGCCTCACCCTTGTCCTGACCGCTTTTGGCGGCGCATTTCTTGCCGCGTTGTGGATCAGTCTTGTGGTGTGGACGTATCGGGATATCCGTGCCCGTGCCCGCGACCCTTTGACACAAACGCTCGCCGCCTTGTTGGTGGCAGTCCTCAACCTGCCCGGGGTCCTTGTGTATTTGATTCTGCGCCCGCCGCGCACTTTGGAAGAGGAATATCAACGCACCTTGGAAGAAGAAGCCCTGTTGCAGGCCTTGGAAGACCTTCCGCTCTGCCCTGGCTGTGAACGGCGCGTGAAAGAAGATTGGCAGGTCTGCCCGAATTGCCATACCAAATTGAAAAAGTCCTGTCACAACTGTGGAAAATTTATGGAATTACCCTGGAATATCTGTCCATTTTGCGGCACACCCGCCCCGGGGATGCGCCTTGAATCCACAGGCATGGATGATGCGTTGCGCAACTTAAAACTGACGGATGACTCAACAGAAGTAAAAGTCGATTCTGCTGGTTGAAGCGGCCAATGAGGGTGATCTGTTTTTGGTAATAGAATAATAAAATCTTCAAGACCACGAAATCAGACGGGTGTATCAAAAACCCAAAGGTTTCGTGGTCTTGAAGTTATACCCGTCACGGTCACAAATTTAGAAGCGGGAGAGTGCAATTTGTGACCGAGGGCATTATATAAAAATAAAGGATTCCAAAATGAAAATAGACTCAGCTGTACTTCATCACTTAAGCATGCCGCTTGTTGCCCCCTTTGAAACCTCTTTTGGCCGCGAAACAGATCGCGAATGTGTGTTGATCGAACTGCGTTCTGAAGGGTTGGTAGGATATGGCGAATGTGTGGCCTCTCGTGACCCGGGTTACAACTACGAGACCACCGGCACTGCCATTCATATCCTCAAGGATTTTATTCTGCCGTTGATCCTCGGTGTGGATGTGAAGGACGCCCTCGATTTTCAAACGCGTGTGGCAGGGATCCGTGGACATCACCTTGCAAAAGCAGGCGTGGAAATGGCGATCTGGGATCTGCTTGGGAAGCGTTCTGGCAAATCCCTGCGCGAGATGCTGGGAGGAGCGCGAGAGAAAGTTGAAGTGGGAGTCTCGATCGGGATTCAAGAATCAGCCCAGGGGTTGGTCAAGACCGCGGCGGAATTCATTGAACAGGGGTATGCCCGGGTGAAGATCAAGATCAAACCAGGCAGGGATGTGGAAGATGCGGCCGCCGTTCGAAAAGCATTCCCCGACCTGCGCCTGCAAGTGGATGCCAATTCAGCGTATTCGATGGATGATGCCCCTCTGTTGAAGCCGCTCGATAAAATGAATTTGCTTTTAATCGAACAGCCCTTGTTTGAAGATGATATTTGGGATCATCATAAATTCCAGGAGCAATTTGAGACGCCCGTCTGCCTTGATGAAAGCATCGTTTCCCCGCGTCACGCGCGTTACGCCATTGAGATGAAGGCGTGTCGTGTCATTAATATCAAGGCGGGCAGGCTGGGTGGGATCAGTCAGGGGGTGATGGTTCATGATATGTGCATGGAAAAATCCCTGCCTGTTTGGTGTGGCGGTATGTTGGAGACAGGCATTGGCCGTGCCTCCAACCTGGCATTGGCTTCCCTGCCTAATTTTGTGTTGCCAGGCGATGTTTCTGCTTCAGACCGCTATTACAAACGCGATATTACAAATGAACGATTTGTACTGAACCCCGACTCCACGATCACGGTGCCCAATGGCCCTGGCCTGGGCATGACCATTGACGAAGAAGCGCTCAAACTGTTTTCGCTTGCAACGCTTTCAATCGTTGCAAATTCATGATTAAGGAAACTGTATTGATATTATTTTGAAGCGCACAGCGTTTGCTTCATATAATGCGAGACATGAAGATGCCTCGCATTATTTTTTTGGAACGACTTGAATCATATCTGGCAGGGAGATTTACTTTAATTAAATCCTCCTTTTTTGTACGACAACCCAACTGGAATGGACATCGCGCCACACGCCTTGGTTTTCTCTTGATCAGCATTTTGTCACTGGTTGCCTGTCAGCCCTCTTTGTGGGGGGCTCCACCGCCGCCACCAACCTTTGCCGCAGCAACTCCTTCGGCGATGCCCCGCATCCCAACTCTTGCGCCAACCATTACCCCCATGCCGCCAACCGCTGTTCCAACCCCGGTGGTTTTGAATGCTGCTCAGGTTTGGGCAAGCCCTGCCACACCATTGGCCTTGCGTGAAAAATTACAGCACTGGGGCTTTCAAGTGTTGACTACGAATCAGGCCTCGGCAAATTTACAGATCGACGTTGCCCAACCCATCACAGGTGCATTTGACACATCCACCTGGACCTATGCCCTCGTGGCACCGTTCCCAACCATCATTGATGGACTCTCATCACAGGAATTGATCTCGGTTTGGAGTGGCGCTTCCTTCGGACCCTTTGCTGGGATTCCGATCCTGATGGAAGAATCCACCATGATGACCTTTACCGCGCTGTGGGGCGCACCTGCAGCAGGAAGCGTACAAGTTGTGCCCGCAGACCAGTTGCTCGATACGGCCTGGAACCAGATGCCATCGTGGGCCATCATCCCATTTGAAAAGATCGAACCCAAATGGAAGGTACTGACCATTGACGGTCAATCTCCCATTCAAAAGCATTTTGATCCCGTCATTTACCCGTTGACTGTAACCTATCGGCTGACCTGTGCTGAGCCTTGCGAAGTGCCAGCCGAATTGGATTTCTCCTACCAAAACCGTGACCCGAACAAACTCGCCACCGTCATCATGACCGGTGTGACGGCCATGGTCCGTGCAACAGCGAAGACGATGGACGTGAAAGGCATCACCTACCCCGGAGAAGAGATTCGCGACTTGCTGCGTGAAGCGGATGTAACCCACATCAACAACGAAGTCCCATTTTTCACGGGCTGCCCTTCACCAGACCCAAATCAGGAGAAACAGATTTTCTGCAGTTCACCGCGCTACATGGAATTGTTGACCGATATTGGCACCGATGTCATTGAGCTTTCAGGCGATCACTTCGCTGACTATGAAGATGTAGCCATGTATGAAACGCTCGATATCTACAAACAATACAACCTGCCCTACTATGGCGGCGGTTACAACGTGGAAGATGGCCGCAAACCGCTTCTCATGGAAGTGAACGGCAACAAGATCATGTTCATCGGTTGTAATTACAAAACCATTTACGCCAGCGCCACCGATACCGTGCCCGGTGCCGTTCCCTGTGATTTTGATTACATGACAGAGCAGATCGCCTACTATCGCTCGCAGGGATATTTACCGATCTCAACTTTTCAATACCACGAATTTGATACCGCCAAGGCCCGCCCGCAACAGATCATTGATTTTCGCAGAATGGCTGATGCCGGGGCGATCATTGTCAGTGGAAGCCAGGCGCATGTTCCTCAGGAAATGGAATTCTACAACGGCGGATTTATCCATTATGGGTTGGGTAACCTGTTCTTTGACCAGATCGCCAAACGCGGACCGCGCCTCACAGAGCGTGAGTTTATTGACCGTCACATCTTTTACGATGGCCGCTACCTTGGCGTGGAACTGATCACAGCCTGGCTCACCGATTACGCCCGTCCGCGTTATATGACCGAGTTGGAACGTACCCGTTTTCTCACTGATATCTTCAAGGAAAGTGAGTGGGGCTTTTTGCAAGTGGGACAGTAGCAAACCTCGAATGGACGCTCCTAGCGTCCATTCTGCTTTTTGTGTAGAATGCTCAGCCTACCCAACGTCATTGGAATCTGAATGAGAAAAATCCCTGTTTACTTACTTTGCCTTGCCATGCTCGCGGCTTGTGTGCCAGCCACGAATGCGCCTGCCGTAGCTACAAACCCAATACCAACTGCAACGGCATCTCCACAACCCGTCTCCACCAATACACCCATGCCTGCAGCGTTGTGGATTGCCCCAGCGGTCCCTGCCGTTTTGCACGAAGCTGCAATATCTTCAGGGTTGCCAATAACCGAAGACCCTGCTCTCGCCACTCAAAAACTGGATATGTCTGATTCTGGATCTTTGTGGATTTACGCTCTCGTCGCGCCTTTTCCCACACTGACAGATGATGTGGCCTCACAAGATTTACTCTCCACCTGGAAAGGCGCATCCAGCGGACCGTTGAACGGGCACAGCGTTCTATTGGCAGAATCAACTCTGAGGGCGTTCGCTTCTGTTTGGGGCGAACCAGCTTCAGGCTCAGTCAGAAGCGTTCCTGCAGAGGAGATCCTTGATACAGCATGGAAAGAGTCCGCGTGGGCGATCATTCCTTTTGAAGAGATTCAACCCAAATGGAAAGTGCTCAGCGTGGATGGTCAATCTCCTTTGCGAAAAAATTTCGATGCAGAAGTTTATCCGCTAAAAATTCACTTCAGCCTTTCACAACCTGAAGAGTTTGCATTGCCTGAAACCAACCGCGACCCCGCCAAACTCACCACAGTGATTTTGACCGGTGTCACTGCGCTGGTACGTGCCACAGCAGTGACGATGGAATTGCGTGGCGTAACCTTCCCCGGAGAATTCGTGCGTGACGAACTGCGTGAGGCAGATATCACCCACATCAGCAACGAAGTCACCTTTGACAAGGATTGCCCGACCCCAAGCTCAGGCTATCGAAATTTTATTTTGTGCAGTGACCCGAAGTATATGGATCTGCTGTTGGATGTGGGTGTGGATGTGGTGGAGGTGACAGGCGATCACCTGCGAGATCGTGGTGAAGTTGCCTTGTTGGATACTCTGGCAATGTACAAGGCCAATAACCTGCCCTATTATGGCGGCGGCATCAATGCAGAGGAAGCCCGCCAGCCTGTGTTGATGGAAGTCAATGGCAACAAGATCGCTTTCATGGGTTGTAATGGAAAACGGGAAGGGAAATACCCGAAGGCCAGTGCAACCAGCCCCGGGCCAGCCCTATGTGATTTTGATTTTTTTGGCGATCAAATGCAGGCTTTGAAGGCGCAGGGCTACAACATCATTTTTACATTTCAGCATGAAGAATGTTATTCCCCTGGCCCATGTTACACACATGAAGAAGGTTTCCGCAGGGCCGCCGATGAGGGTGCGGTGATCGTCAGCGGAAGTCAGGCGCACTTTCCGCATGTGATGGAATTTCACGGTGATGCATTCATCCATTACGGCCTCGGCAACATGTTCTTCGATCAGATGACCTATAACCTGCCCAGCGGCGAAGTCATTGATGAAACACGACGTGAGTTCCATGATCGGCATGTGTTTTACGATGGCCGCTACCTCGGTGTTGAATTGTTAACCTCCATACTGGAGGATTATGCACGTCCACGCCCGATGACCGCGGCGGAACGGCTGCAGTTTCTCTCCGATTACTTTTATTACAGCGGTTGGATGCCTTTGTTACCCACCCCTGTTCCACAACCGACGGTAACCCTTACGCCAATTGCGCTTCCTTAGTATATAGTTCTTTGTGAAAAAATCCATCCGTTGCCGCAAGCATAAATGCGGTAACGGATGTCTAATTTTAAGTGGGTGTAAAATAGAAATATATTCATCGTTGCGATAACAGAAACGCGAAAAATGCAGAAGATTTTTGCACTACTTGAAAAACGGAGCCCGTACTTTTGGATATTCACAAGTCTGGTCATTGTGGGACTGTTAGGCGTTGTGGATTATCTCACTGGGAATGAGTTTAGCTTTTCTTTGTTTTACTTAATTCCAGTCTCTTTGACTGCCTGGTATGTGAGTTCCGCTGCTGGGGCAATATTCTCTATTCTGGGCGCTGTAACCTGGCTGATTGCCGACCTTGTAATTGGTGAAAATTACTCAAGCAAATTTGTTTATTTGTGGAACACGCTCATTCGTTTTGGTTTTTTTGCCATTGTGAGCTACCTTATGTCCGAATTGCATCGAGCGCAAAATAAGATGCAAACTCTGGCGCGTACTGATTTTGTTACCGGGGCTTTTAATTCCCGCTATTTTCATGAATTATTAAAAACTGAGCTTGATCGTTCAAGCCGATATAAAAGACCGTTCACACTGGTGTATCTGGATTTGGATAACTTCAAACAGGTCAATGATCGTTTCGGTCATGACGAAGGTGACAAGCTTCTTACCTGTATTGCCCAGGAGTTAAAACAAGCGGTACGTAAATCTGATATTGTGGCGAGGCTGGGTGGAGATGAATTTGCCGTCCTGTTTCCTGAAGCGGGGCGGCAGGAGGCCGAAGCGATCATCGCCAAAGTTCATCACCATATTTCCGAACAATTGAAACAAACCCATTCCTATGTCACTTTCAGTGCAGGGGCAGTGACGTTTGAGGCTTCACCAATTTCACCTGCGGAAACCATTAGAATTGCCGACAAGTTGATGTATGTGGTTAAGAACAGTACGAAAAACGGAGTCCGATTTTCAACTTATGATGGGTAAGTTTTATTGGGGAATTGGCAATGTGTAGCCGCCGTCAATGACAATGGTTTGTCCAACGATCATCGCTGCGGCTGGGGTGCAGAGGAACGCGGTCACTTCGGCAACTTCTTCGGGGGTGATCAACCTTCCAGCTGGTACCTGTGCAATGAAGTTTTGCAGGATATTGTCCTGATTCCCCATGGATGCGAAATGATGCAGCGCATCGGTCTCAACGACGCCTGGTGACACGGCATTGACATTGATTCCCTTTGAGATCAACTCCACACCCAGGTAGCGCGTAAGCGACTCCAGTGCTGCTTTGCTGGCGCCAACGACGACATAATCGGGCAGTACCCGTGTTGCCCCAGCACTTGAAATGCTGACGATCTTTCCGCCGCCGCGGATTTCCATCAAGGCTGCGGCGCGTTGTGCTGCAAATAACAAGGCACGCGCGTTGATGTTCATGGTCCAGTCCCAGCCTTTTGGCTTTTGCTCCAGGGCAGGGCGGTTATATCCCGAAGCTGCATTGTGAATGAGAATATCCAACCCGCCAAACCCCGCTTGAATCTCATCAAACATGCGGTTGAGATCGTCCAGGTCGCCTACATCTGCTTTTATAAGCAGGGCGCGCCGTCCGAGTTTTTCAACTTCACGTGCTGTTTCTTCAGCGGGGGCGCGATTGCGAAAGAAATTAACCACGATATCTGCGCCGTGTTTGGCGAAGTGCAGGGCAATGGCGCGGCCAATTCCACGGCCAGAGCCGGTGACAAGTGCGATTTTGTTTTGAAACATGATGGTGTACTCGTTTTCTGTGTAGATACTGCCTATTATACGTTGCAGCGCTATTTCAGGTACGAGTCGAAAAATTTGATCGTCCGCTCCATGGCAATGGAGAAATTGGCCGAGATATTGTGGTTATCACCTTCGTAGATGTATAAATCCGCAGTTTGACCTGCATTGCGTGCCATTTCTGCAAGGCGAATGGAAAAATCCAAAGGGACGTCTTCATCTGCGGTTCCATGGTGCAATTCCAACGGTCCAGAAAGATCGCTGAGATACGATGTCGCCGATATCGAATCCCAAAATACAGGATTCTGTTCAGGAGTGCCAAATTCCTCGATCCATCTTGTGCGCCAGCCCACCCCACGTGAACTTGGTGAGGGAGTGAATGAGCCTGTGCGCCGCCAGTTGTACAGCAGGTCTTGATAAGAAGCCACCACACCCGCCCAGATCACACCGACCTTTACATCTTGCGAGATGACCATGGCACGGAGTGTGAGGTATCCGCCCATGGAATGTCCCCACATGCCGATCTTATCAGGGTTGACTTCAGGCAGCTGTTTGATGGCTGCAACCGCATTTAATACATCGATTTGATACCCGGGATCGCCATACGCTCCAGTAGGTTCACCTTCCGAGGCGTCATGACCACGGTAGTCAATGCGAAAAACAATGTAACCTGCTTTTGCGATTTCATCCACGTAGGCAATATAACGCTCAGTGGTGCGATACACATCGGGTGGAATGTATCCATGATTAAAGACGATGGCTGGCCAACCGCCTTCGGGTGGTTCGCCGCTTGGGATGGTTAGCAGGGCGTAGATTTTTAAACCCTCTGAAAGGTAGTAGGAATAATAGCGGCGATAGTTCGAACCGCGATCCAGTTCTTTGACAATGATGATTTCGCTGCCAGGGTATTCTCCATTCCGCATGGCGATGATGCTCATCGGGTATGGAATTGGAGTGGCGGTGGGGATCGGTGTAAACGTGGATGCGAAAGTTGGTGAAGCAGTTTGTGATGGGGGAATGGTTTGTGTAGCGGTGGCAACAGGGGTTGGCGTTGAAATCGCTGGTGATTGTGTGCTGCAAGCAATAAGAAGAAGGACCAGTGAATACAGATAAAGTTTTTTACTCATTCTGAGGACTCCTGTCCTCAAGATGAGGTGAAGCAGATTTTTCTAACCTGGAACCAGCATTTCATCTGCCCACACAGTGACGCGGTTCCTGCCCGAGCGTTTGGATTTGTATAAAGCACGATCTGCCTGAGTTAGCAGAGAGTCGAAGCTTAAGGAATATGCATTGGAGTAAGTGGACACCCCAAGACTGATGGTGATTTGAACAAGCTGACCATCTACTGGCAGTTTGGTGCTTTCCACTCTTTCGCGGATTCTTTCTGCGATCACTCGCGCCGTCTCTGAATCTGTTTCTGGCATGAGGATGACGAATTCTTCACCGCCGTAACGTGCAAAGACATCGGTCTTGCGAATGGAATTGTGACAGATCTCAACCAACTTTATCAGCACGAGGTCACCGATCTGATGCCCGAACGTGTCGTTTACGCGTTTGTAGTGGTCGGCATCGATCACGATGACCGAAAGCGGTTTCCCATCTTGTTGTTGTGCCCGCTCCATTTCGATCTTTGCCAGTTTGTAGAACTGCCTGCGATTGTATGCTTGCGTCAGCGGATCTGTGATCGCCATTTCTTCGAGGATCTTGGCCTGCTCTTGCAGTTCAGCGGTGCGCTCATTGACCGTTTTTTCCAACCCGTTTGCAAGTTCACGCAATTCACTCTGGCGCTGTTGGATCGATTCTGCCATTTGGTTGAAAGCCGTGGAAAGTTGGCCGATCTCATCATTTACCCTCGGTTGATTCGCCCGAACCGTGAGATCGCCTGCCTTCATTTTGTTAGCCACCCGTGCCAACTCACTTAATGGAGATGTGATCTGTCGGGCTGTGCCAAATGTGAACAGGCCGCCGAGGAAAATCACAACCAGTGCAAGTGTCAGCCCTTGCAAAGTCAGATCTTTTACTTTTTGATCATGCTTTTCCGTGGAAAAACCGATTGCAATGGCTCCAATGGTCTGGTTTCCGATCCGAATGCTTTTTCCTGAAACCAGTTGAGTTCCCTGCCATGAAATATATAGTTCATGGGTGGGGGTAGTGACCAGGTTGTAACCAAGCACGTCCACTTCTTGGGAAAATTCCAACTCAGGTTTGGATGAATCCACCAGAATTCTCCCCGTTTTGTCATACACCACGAACATTGTGATCTGCGGGTTTTCCCCGATTTTCCCAGCAAGGTCTTTGAGTTCGTCAATTTCAAGGTTGTAGAGCGGGTCACGCAAGGTGAGTGAGATCGTGTCCAGCAATAGCCCGGCTTGCGAGATCATTTCCTTTTGTGAATATTCCCATTCGCGTTTTGTGTATTGATAGGTCAATAGGAGAACCGCCAGCACGGCAAGGAAACTCATACGGGTTGCTATTTGTCTTGCAAGAGATGGCCTCAACCAAAACGGAGTTCTCATATAACAGGAAGTGTATCAGATTGCGCTCTTGGGCGAGAATACAATATTGAAAAGAGACTCACAAGGTCTGAAAGCTTGTGAGTCTCCATGTTTGAGGCCGTATTTATTGCTTTGCGGCTGCTTCTGCTTCCCGTAGTTTTTCAGTCGCACGGAAGTATTTCAAGTAGCGCATTGAGTTTGCATCGCGCCCGAGGAGCAGGTCAGTGGCTTTGATCGTGCTTCCCAGCTTGATCGGGTCAGTGATCGAGCAGGTCACACCCGTCTGCATGGCGAGTGCAAGAAATGCCGCATTCACCGAATGCCTGTCGGGCAACCCGAAGGAAACATTGCTTGCGCCAAGGTTGATGTTGACGCCAAATTCCTTCACCAGCAATTCGATCGTCTTGAGTGTAACGGTCGCCGCTTTTGAGTCGTGACCGACTGTCATCACCAGGGGATCAATAATGATATCTTCGATCGGAATGCCGATCTTGGCTGCGCGCTCAATGATTTTTGCCGCCGCCGCGAGGCGTAACTCTGCTGTGGGTGGGATGCCATCATCGCCAATGGTCAGCCCGATGACGGCTGCGCCTCTATTTTTAACGATGGGCAGAACAGTTTCAAGCTGCTTTTCCTCCCCGTTGACAGAGTTTACCAACGGCTTACCGGGAGCTACCTTGAGTCCCGCTTCGAGGATCTTTGGGTCATTCGAATCGATGCACAACGGCACATCCACCACCGATTTGACCGCTTCCACCACCATTGGGATGATCGCAGCTTCGTCGATCTGGGGATGGCCGACATTTACATCCAACACATCCGCGCCCCACTCCACCTGACGTTTTGCAAGCTGTTTGACGTAATCCATATTTTTGTCAACCAATGCCTGCCCGAGTTTTTTGATGCCCGTCGGGTTGATCTTTTCGCCGATCATCACGAACGGCTTGTCAATACCGATGACAACTTCCTTCTTTTCTGATTTTAGTATGGTGTGCATGTGCTCTCCAAATTGAGTTTTATTCCTTCAAAAATCTCAGCGTCGTTTCCACCAACACCGCTGTGCCGATTGGAAGCGCGCGTTCATCCAGGTCAAACTTGGGATGATGCAGTTCGTAAACCTCTCGTCCTGCGATCATCGTACCAAGAGTATACATGGCTCCGGGGGCATCCCGCAGGAATTCGGGGAAATCCTCCGCGCCCAGCGATTTATGCATCGGGTGAACATTCTCTGCTCCGAGCAGGTCTTTACCGACCTGATCGATGACCTTGGAAACATGCCCATCGTTGATCATGGGCAGGCCGCCAAAGAGAAAATCCAACTCGTAATCGCCGCCAAGGGTCTTGGTGATTTCAAAGACGCGCCGCATCTCATCACGTAAAAGCTTCTGCGTCTCAAGCGATGTGAATCGCAAAGTGCCTTTCAATTTTATCTGGTCAGGGATGACGTTTTCCGCATCGCCGCCGATGATCGAGCCAATGCTCAATGCCACAGGCTCAAACGGATTCATTCTGCGTGAAGAGATGTTATTAAGCCCCATGATAACATGCGCCAGCAGTACGAACGGATCCACTGTGGTGTGCGGATACGCTCCATGCCCGCCCTTGCCGTTGATGGTGGCAAACCATGTATCCACACCGCCGCCGCTGGGACCTGCTTCAATGGCAATCGTGCCGACAGGGCTGGTGGGGTCTACATGTTGTGCAATGACATAATCAACCCCTTTGGTTGCACCTTCTTCGTACATGCGTTGTGCGCCGCTCTTGCCTTCTTCGTCCGCGGTTTCCTCGGAAGGTTGGAAGAGAAAGCGCACACGGCCAGTGAATTTTTCTTTTGCCAAAATTTGCGCCGCCCCCAGCGCCATGGCTGTATGTGAATCATGACCGCAGGCGTGCATTTTCCCTGTGTTTTGTGAAACGTAGTCCGTTTCATTTTGCTCGAAGATGGGAAGTGCATCCATGTCTGCGCGGATCGCAACCAGCTTGCCGCCTTCACCGATATCTGCCACTACACCTGTTTTGCCAACCCCTCTTTGTACGCGATACCCCATTTTCTCCAATTCATCTGCCACGATCCCAGCCGTGCGATGGACATCGAAACCCGTTTCAGGGTGCATGTGAAAATCGCGCCGCCATTCGATCAATTCTTCAGAAATTGCGTTTGCCTGTTTCAACATATCCATTTTCCTTTTGCGCTAAAGTATCCGCTTCTTACTTCTTTTTTACCATCTCTTTTTCAGCCGCGGCCATAATTCTATCAAGTTCCTTCTCT
Organism: Anaerolineales bacterium; assembly: GCA_035339375.1. GTDB lineage: Bacteria > Chloroflexota > Anaerolineae > Anaerolineales > Villigracilaceae > Villigracilis. The sequence continues at coordinate 28,514 of DAOQID010000008.1, forward strand.
TGTTGCGGTTCCAGCGGAGGAACCTGGTGCTCGCGCAGAATCCTTTCGGATTCCTCCATTGCATAATCTGCCATTTGCTTTCTTTCCAGCTTGTCTTCCCATGTTTCCCAGGAATTGCGTTCAGCAAGTTTGGTCAGGGCCAGTTCGCCAGCGCGCAGGTGTTTGAGTGTGTGTTTTTGACCGAGATAATTTCGTGTTCCATCCATGACATTGCCGATGATTTCAACCGCCAGATGCTCCACATCGGCAGAAAGGCCCGATCGCAGGCGCATGACACTGCCGACCAGTTCATTGTCCAATACCATTTGCGCGTACGATCCCATCACGCCTGCTTCCATTTCGCCGATACCGGAAAGTTCATCTGCACCAGCCAAAGCAGGGATCGCGGCATTTAATCCGCGTTCGAAGGTGTTTTGTGCATCAAGGGTGTGTGCATTCGTTGAAAACCCATACACGTTGACGCTGAACCCGTAATAATGTCCGAGTTGAACCGTACCTGCCGAAGATAGGCCAAGTTCCACGCCGCCCCAGATCAATCCCGTCCGCGGCTCCAGCATGCCAAGTCGTCCGCAATACACCACACCACAACCCGGGTTGACGATCTGCGCAAGCACGACAAGGGCAAGCGTTTCGGCGCTTTGCTGAACAAGACTGCCTGTGATGGTCATTGGTGAAGTGGCTCCGCCTGTAGGGGCGGGGAGATTGGAGCAGATGACGCCTGCTTTTGCCATTTCAACAATGGCGGCGGCGGCAGGATCGTGAATGGTCAACGGACTGACAGGGGAAAGCGACAGTGTCAATTCTTCAGGAGGTGTGCCAACCACCTGTGCCATTTCGACTGCATACTTTACTTCTTCTGCAAATTGAATTCCAGGACCCTGCAGGGGTTTGGTGGTGTATGGCAGCGAATGACGATACATGTACAAAGACATCAATTCGCCAGGCACATCCTGCGGTGTGAAGAATGGAGTGACTGTGTGGCAGTTTGGCAGTGCATCCAAAACCCGGGTGGCGTCAATCACATCCTGATCGGTGGCAATTTTCCGTGTGCCTGTTCTGGCGTCGAACACATCGCGCGCGCCGCCGAGATTGTGGAAGTACAGGTTTCCGCCGCCAAGTTCGTTGGTAATACCATTGCGTCCGCGAATCTTCGGGCGTTTATTGGCTTTTGCGATGCAATCCATTACAAGTTCGGGCGACATGCAAACCCGATTCCCTTTTATGGTGCAGCCAGCTCCAAGCAGGATATCGAGGCTTGGCTTGTGAGTCCAGATCAGTCCAACTTCGCTCATGATGCGCAATGTGGCTTCGTGCATTGCCTTCACGTCGTTCTCGCTAAGAAACTTCAACGGCTCCATTCTCTCTCCTCATTAAGATTTATTTTTTGAGCACCATCTCTAAAAACGCCGCGCTCTTTTCTTCTGCATCGATCACGTTCTCGATATTCAAAAAAGCATGGCCTTCATCTTTGTATAACAGCAACTCCACTTCCTTGCCCAATTCCACAAGTTTATCGCGTGCCGCGATCGAATCCGACGCAGGGCAGCGCGGATCGTTTCCGCCGCAGATCATCTGCACAGGTGCGTTGATTTTATCCAAAAAGAAATATGGCGAATGCGAATGCCAAAGTTCCTTGTTGTCTTCGGGGTCGCCCATGTTCTCAATGTTCCAGTGCTGCAGATCTTCGCGTGAATCCTTGTGCGATTTGAACCAATTCAAGAACGGCACCACCGCAGAACCTCCCGCGAACAGATCAGGATATCGCGTCAGGCAGGACATGGTCAAAAAGCCGCCGTGGCTTCGGCCTGTGACCGTGATCTTATTTTTTTCTGCCAGACCATTTTCAACCAGATACTTCACGCCTGCGGCGCAATCATCTGTATCCACGCCGCCCATATCGTAGCGGCTGGCGTTTTGCCACTTTTTGCCATAGCCCGTCGAGCCGCGATAATTTGGCATCAGCACCGTCCATCCGCGCGAAACCAGATAACTCGTCGCAGGTGACCACAAAGATTGCACATGCCAATTCGGTCCGCCGTGAATGTCGATCACCGCCCGTTCGCTCTGACCGCGATACAACAACGCGGGCACCTGCACACCATCCATGCCTGCATACCAAACTTCCTCAGGCTGAACAAATTGAACATCCTTCAACTCGGCAGGCAATGAATCCGTCAACTGCTTGCACGTGCCGTCTTCCAAATTCAACATCCACACATCGCACGGACGACTCGAATCTTCATACAGGATGACAACGCCCTCGGCAGTGAACTTCGGAAAAGAATGGACGCCCGCCCCAACTTGAATCTGCGCGACGTCCGCGCTTCCTTTCTTAAACTGGAAGCTGGTCTGTGCGCCTTCAGAATGAACCCACCCGACGCGAAGCGTGTCTCCGCTCCGCGACCATGCAGGCTGTGTATCATCTCCGACAGATTCGTTCACCCATGTGATTTCCTGAGTCTCCACATTGAACAATCCGATATCATGCCATTCAACGTTTTCTCCACAGAACGCGAGGAACTTTGAATCAGGCGACCATGCGGGATGCTGTGCATTCAACACCCTGCCATTGACCTTCAACTGCACCGTGTTGACCTTCGGCCCTTTGCGGGTGCGTCCCACAGGCACAACATGGATCGACCTGTCACTCGCCGTTGACTCAGATTCGATGGCGATCCACTGACCATCAGGCGACCAGACCGCATCCCAACAGGGGTGAAAAATATTTTTCAGCAAACGCACGGGGCTTCCGTCAATGGGGAGCAGGTACGCGGCAAATTGTCCCTTCATGTCCGAAAGCACCGCCAACATCTTTCCATCAGGTGACCAACTGACATTTGGCTGATGCGCGTAGGCAATAGAGGGCGTCAGGTCGGTGGTGGTGTTCGTGGTGAAATCGTGGATTGCAATGTGATACGACTCGCTGCCGTCCAAGTCCAACGCGAAGGCGAGCATGGAACCATCTGGCGAGAAGCGCGGAGAAAATTTTGCGCCATCCAAGCCAAGCATCAATTCCCTGGTCCCTGATTCTCCAGCCTCCCACAACTCCCACTTTCCTGATTTATTCCACGAAAAAATCAACCTCTGTCCATCAGGAGAGACATCGTAGGGGAGGACATTATCCACATGGGGGACGCGGAGCAATTGAGCAAGATTAAGCATGAACCTATTTTTCGCTTTCGATTTTTAATATTTTGCCTTCAACCTAAACCCTTCAACCTGCAACTTCCATGGCTTCCACCACAGGCAACTGCTCAAGACCAGCTTGTTGGGCGAGGTTCAAAACATAAGCGTGGAGTTCTGCCACTTTGGCAGGATCAAGTTCAGGGCGGCGATAAGAAGCGAGGATTTCATCCACACGAGTCCGCGCCCGGGAGAAGGTATCCTGTGAGCCAGATTCCTTCCAGCCGCGCATCGAGTCGCGGTCGATCACTTTGCTGGGCATGTGTTGCTCTTCTTTGAAGAGTTTCATCGTGATTTTTTGTTTGAGGAAATCGCCGCCTTTGAAGTTCACTCCTTCATAGAAGCCAGTGGCGAGCGTTTCGGTTTGAATCTTCATGCCCTGCACCATGCGCTTTGCCATTGCAATGCCTTCTGCGTCGATGACCAGTTTTTCGGGGCTTTGACATAAAAGCGAATCGACCATGCCTGAACCAGAGATCATGTTGATGCCGCTCAATGCGCCGATCATTGCACCCATGCCGCTTTCAAGCCCTGCCTGCATATCGAGGATCTTGGATTCGGTGGCGCCGAGGTAGGCATGTGTTGGCAATCCCAAAGTCTTGCCGACCTGCGCATACGATGAATCGATCATCGCGGTTTCGACAGAGCCAAAGGGCGTGCCGCCTTTGCGCATGTCAAACGTGGATGGCGCTCCGCCCCAAACGATGGGCGAACCTGCACAAGCAAGCTGGTGAATGGTGATGCCCGAGAGACATTCCGCGGCGTGCTGGGTGACTGCGCCCAACAATGTGACAGGAGCCGCCGCGCCCGCCAATGGCATGGAGACGATCTCAGCAGGCACACCCGCGCGCGCCAGCGCAATGAGATTCCCTGCGCCAAAGTTTGACCAGATCAACGGCGGCGACGGGCAGGCATCGAACACGGCACGCGGATACTTGCGTAAATTTTCATGGCTGCCCGCAAAGATGGCGAGCATTTCGATCATCTGATGCACGGTCTTGTTGGTGAACGCGCCCGTGACGATGGGTTTCTTTGAATACATCATGACCAGATATAAACGGTACAGGTCATGAATATCTTTGGGTACATCGTGACAAACGATCGCGGTGGATTGTGCGTCGTACTGCGGCAGGCTTTCCGCGACCTTGATCACACGGATCAAGTCGGCGGTTTCGGCTGTTTTGTGTTCGAGGGTTTCAGGAATCAGGATCGAGATCCCCGAGGAGCCTGGGTCGAATTGAACGGCATCGCCGCCGTATTGAACGGCGGGGTTGCCGTCATAGTCATAAAGGAAAAACTGGCGGGGAACGGTTTGCAGGGCCGTTCTGACGATCTGCTCTGGAATGCGGACGACCATGGTTTCTTCATCCACTTGTGCGCCTGCATCCGCGAGCAATTGCCTCGCTTCAGGGTTTTGCACTTTGATACCAGGCTTGAGCATCAATTGATAGGCTTCTTCGATGATGCGTTCAATGAGTTGATCGTCGAGCAGGGATAGTTTGGGTTGCATGGATACTCCTTGTGTGTAATTGGAGATTGGTAAATGGCAATCAGGTCTAACGACCTTTGAATCGTAAAACCAATTTCACCTTGCGACAGGCTCTTGATTACCAATCGCCAATTACGAATTACAAGAAGTTCAGGCAGGCTGGAAATCTTCGAGCTTGGGCAATTCTTCGAGACCGCACTTTTGGGCGAGGTCCAATATAAAGGCGTGGAGTCTGCTTTCTTTGACAGGATCAATTTCAGGTCGGCGGTAGGATGCGAGCAATTCGTTCACGCGGAGTTTTGCGCGGCCGTAGGCATCCAGGCTGCCAGCGGCTTTCCATGCGCGGGTCGAATCGCGGTCGATCACGCTGCTGGGCAGGTGCTGTTCCTTTTGAAAGAGTTGCATGGTGGCTTTTTGTTTGAGGAAATCGCCGCCTTTGAAGTTGATCTTGTCGTCGTAGAAACCCGTTGCAAGCGTGTCGGTGTGTTGTTTGACGCCGCCGATCATGCGCTTTGCCATGGCGATGCCTTCCGCATCCATGACGAGTTTTTCGGCACTGTGGCAGGCAAGGAAGTCCAACATGCCTGAGCCAGAGATCATGTTGATTCCGCTTAATGCGCCGACCATGGCGGAGATGCCACTTTCAAGCCCGGCCTGTGCGTCAACCAGTTTCGAATCGGTTGCGCCGAGATATGTGTGCGTGGGCATGTTGAGTGTCTTTGCGACTTGCGCGTATGAACAATCAAGCATGGCTGTTTCGACCGCGCCCATCGGTGTTGCGCCTTTGCGCATGTCGAAGATCGCCGCCGCGCCGCCCCAAACGATGGGCGAGCCTGCGTGTGCAAGTTGGTGGATGACGATCCCCGCAAAGCATTCCGCCGTGTGCTGGGTGACGGTGCCAAGCATGGTCACAGGGGCGGCTGCTCCTGCCAACGGGACAGAGACGATCTCGGCTGGGATGCCTGCGCGTGCAAGCGCGATCAGATTCCCTGCGCCGAAGTTCGACCAGATCAATGGCGGCGCGGGACAGACATCGAAGATGGCGCGCGGTTTTTCACGGGCCGCTTCCTTGCTGCCCGCAAACAGTGCAAGCATGTCGATCATTTCCTGTACGGTCTTGTTGGTGAATGCGCCTGTGACGATGGGCTTCTTTGAATACAACAGCGTGAGGTACAGACGGTATGAATCTTGAATGTCTTTGGGAACGTCGTGGCAAATGACCGCAGTGGATTGTGCGTCGTATTGTGGGATCTGTTCTGCGACCTTCAACAGGCGGATCAGGTGTTCTGTCTCCGTAGTGTCATGCTCAAGTGTTTCAGGGTTGAGCATGGTAATGCCTGACGAACCCGGGTCAAAGTGAACCGAGTCACCGCCGTAATGCACGGTGGGATTCCCATCGTAATCGTACAGATAGAATTCGCGCGGTACGCTTTCGAGTGCCTTCTTGACAAGCGCCTCGGGAATCCCGACGACATTGTTATCGGGATACATGATCGCGCCTGCCGATGCGAGCAAATCCCGTGCTTCAGGGTTTTGTACCTTGACGCCCGGGCATCGCAATAATTCGTAGGCCTCTTCCAAAATACGGGCGATGATTTCATCGCTGAGCAGGGTGAGTTTTGGCTGCATGAGACACCTCTAATGAGTTGGAATGTTGGAAAGTTGGAAGGTTACAAGTTGTCAACCTGTTAACTTGTGAACCTTCCAACTTGTTAACTCTTTATTTCTCTACCGATTTGATGATTCTTTCCAGTTCCTGACTCAATCTTTCGTCCAGCATGTCAGGCTGGTGTTCCTTCAAGGTCTTGCGGGCTTTTGCCAGTGCCCAGTCACGCGCATCGTCTTTTTTCGTTTCCCATTCGGAGTAGGGACGGCGGTCCATGAACTGGGGCATGAACAATTCACGCATGTGTTTGCGGGTGTGCTTTTGCGCGAGGTAATGTCCGCCGGGGCCGACATTGGCAATCGATTCCATCGCCAGGGTCTCGTCATTGACTTCGATTCCCTGCATCATCTTGTGGACGATGGAGAAGATCTCGCAGTCCATCATCATCTCGGCAAAAGACCAGATGCGGCTGCCGTGCAGGAATCCGCACCCAAGCAACATGTCGGACATGACTACGCTTGCCATGAAACTGGACATGGCGCCTTCCAAGCCTGCCTGCCAGTTCGGTTCTTTTGCGCCAGTGGCAAACGCACCCATTGAAAGCGGAATGTTGTAAAAATCTGCGAGGACGTTGGTCGCTGCACCGAAAAGGAAATCTTCAGGTCCGCCGCCTGTGTATGCGCCAGTCTTTAGATCAGAAGCGGTTTGCGCAGCGGCATAAAAAACGGGGGCACCGGGATGGGCAATTTGCAAAAGCGCGGTGGCGGCAACCACTTCTGCATTGCCGACTGCAAGATTGCCAGCCATGGTGGTGGGGCCTGTTGTGGCACATGCCGCCATGGTCATAAAGCCTGTTGGAATTCCAACTTCAGCAGCGAGGAGTGCCGCATCGAGCGATCCGCCGTCATGTCCAAGCGGGGGAGCGGTGCATTGCATGAGCGAGAGAATTGGCCGCTCGCGGAGTTTATCCCTGCCGCCCACGATCGCCGCAGACATCTCAATTGCGGCTTTGGCCTCCTCCACGTTGTAAATGGATTCGGTCTGCACGTGTTTGGTGGAGTTTTCCCAAACGGCTTTCAATTCGTGCAATCCGCGTGCTTCGACGGGGGCATCCTGCGCCGAGACTGCAACCCAGTGGAATGCAACTTCTTCGGTTGCATCCGCTACACGGGCGATGTCACGTACATCTTGCAGGCAGGAGGTGCGTTTCTCTCCTGTGTGGATGTCGATGACTTCCACGCCGCAGCCATCGGTTCCGAGGTTGACATGGTTTCCGTCTAGTTGCAGATCCTGCTGTGGGTCGCGTGCCGCAAGTTTGTAAGCAGGCGGCGCTTTCTTGAGCGCATCTTCGATGACCTGCGGCTTGACCCGCACGATCTTCTTTTCGTGATCCACTTCCGCACCGACAGATTCCCATATCTCCAGCGCGCGTTTGGATGGAAACCGTACGCCAACCTTCTCGATGATCTGCAATGTGGCGTTATGGATTTTTAGGACGTCTTCCTTGGTCAGCACTTCCAGTTTCAACTTGGGGTTGCTGATGGTTTTGATATTCTTTTGAGACATAAGCCCTCCGAGGCAAAATGTCTCTCTTCTCTCTCCGAGTTAAACCTTCAACTTGTAACCTGTAACTTGCAACTCTTTCCCTTACGCGTCTGCCTTGCCAACCAGTTCTTTTGCAATCTTCACTGCGCCGATGGCATCTTCAGAGTAGCCGTCTGCTTTGATCTTGGTGACCCAGTCACGGGTGATGGGAGCGCCGCCAACCATCACTTTGATGCGAGGTCGCAGGCCTTCTTTATCCAACTCTTCGATCACTTCGCGCTGGCGGACCATGGTGGTGGTGAGCAACGCGCTCATGCCGATGATCTGGGCGTCGATCTCCAGTGCCTTGCCGATGATCTTGTCAGCGGGCTGATCCACACCGAGGTCAACCACTTCGAAACCAGAGGCGCTCAGCATGGTGCCGACGAGAGTCTTGCCGATCTCATGAATATCGCCTTCAACGGTGGCAAGAACGACCTTGCCCATCATTTCACGGGCGGAGCCGAGTTTGAGCAGTTCGGGTTCCAGAACGGCCACGGCTGCTTTCATTGCTTCACCAGCCATCACCAGTTCAGGCAGGAACGCTTCGCCTTTTCCGAATTGATCGCCAATGTAGTTAACGCCCACTACAAAGCCGTTCGTGATCGCGTCGAGCGGATGCATGTTCAGCTCGATCGCCTTTTTGGCCAGTTCGGTGGAGATATCGGAATCCCCATCAATGATTGATTGTGCCATTTCTTTGTAAAGTTCTTCAGACATATTCAAGCCTCCTTATTTTGGTTTTTTCAACAAATGAGTGATTTGCTTTTCTTTTTCTTTCAATAACTTTGCAGGTATGTTTAAATGAGTTTCCAGCCACCTGCCAGATTCCATCACATGTTCCAGCGAAACTTTGACCGCAAGGTCTGCGTCGTGTTTTTTTAACGCATCAAGGATTGCTGCATGTTCATCATGGGTCTGTCGGACGCTTTCATCCACCAGCTCGGGTTTGCGAAACAGCGCCTCGTACAATAGCCAGTCAGGAAATGCGTTTGACACAATAGTATAAACCTGAACCATCAATGCGTTTCCAGAAGCTTCGGCAATTGCCGCATGGAATTCCCGACTGAGCTGCCTTTCCTGAGGCATTTCACTCAATATGACATGCCTGTCCATTTCTTCCATGATCGTTTCGATTTGTGTAAGTTGCTGAGGCGAGATATTCTCCGCAGCTTCACGTGCTATCAATGCTTCAAGCATGAGGCGCAGCCCGTATGCCTCCACCACTTCTCTGGCAGATATCTCCCGCACCCTGACGCCGCGGTAGGGAACACGCTCGGCAATTCCTTTTGCCACCAACAAGTCGAAGGCTTCACGGACTGGGGTCATACTGACGCCCATTTGGCTGGCAATATCTTCCTGACGCAGCCAGTCGCCAGGCGTGTATTTGCCGGCAATGATCTGCCTGTGAAGCGCATCGTAAATTTCCTCTTTAAGAGGTTTGTGGGTGAGTTCTTTTTCCATGGCTTGTCAATATGATTATATATTATATATAATTAGGGTGAATTTCGGAAGTAAGAATTGTCACGAAAATTGTCACATGAAAGCCAGGATCAGTTTGAAAATAAAAATCGTGGGCCAGCAATAAAAAATTCGTTTAAGTTATACTCGGAGTACTGGAGCACATATGTCTGACATTGATCTGAATCCGCTAAAACCTGCAATTGAATCTTATATTCCCCTCGGCCGTTCAGGCTTGTTGCCTGCGTTGCATGCGGCACAAAAGATTTATGGATGGCTGCCTGAAGAGGTTGCGTCTGAAGTTGCAAAATCGCTGCGTGTGCCGCTGGCAGATGTGCATGGCGTGATCGAATTTTATTCGCTCTATTATAACGAGCAGGTGGGGCAGAAGTTTATTCGGGTTTGTACTGACCCAGCCTGTGCATTAAAAGGTGCAGACGGACTCCTCAAGCACCTGTGCAAAAACTACAAAGTGGATGCGGGTCAAACGACCGATGACCTGTCTCTGACCATTGAACAAAGTCCATGCCTTGGGCTTTGCGACCAGGCCCCCGCTGCACTTGTGGATGATGACGCCGAAACGAATATTTCGCAAAATTTCCGTTCCTATGATATTGGCGTGCCGCAATCGCTGGTCTATGGCTCGATCCGTGAGTTGACCGCAAACTGCGGGGAAGGCACAACCACCCTTGCGAAATATGGTGAGTATTCCGCCTACAAGAAAGCATTAAGCGTCAAACCAGAAGATGTCATTGCTGAAGTAAAGGCCAGTGGATTGGTCGGTCGTGGCGGCGCGGCATTCCCAACAGGTATCAAATGGGAAGGCGCGGCCAAAGCCAGCGCTGATCAAAAATATGTCATTTGCAACGCAGACGAATCCGAGCCAGGGACTTTCAAAGACCGTGTTTTACTGTTGGATGATCCGCACCGTACCATCGAAGGGATGTGCATTGCCGCATATGCGATCGGTGCTACAAAAGGTTACATCTACATTCGTGGTGAGTACCCGTATATTGTCCCTGTTCTCGAAGAGGCGTTGAACGAAGCAAGAATGGCGGGCTATCTTGGAGAAAGATTTGATATTGAAATCCGCGTTGGCGCTGGTGCCTACATTTGTGGCGAGGAGACCGCGCTGTTTGAATCGATCGAAGGGAAACGCGGTTTCCCGCGTGTGAAGCCGCCCTTCCCGACGACGCATGGCGTGTTTGGCAAGCCGACTGTCATTAACAATGTCGAGACCATGTGCAACGTGCCGCTCATCATTGAAAAAGGCTCTGCTGAATACCGAAAGATCGGCACGGAAAAATCACCTGGCCCGAAATTGTTCTGTGTTTCTGGCGATGTTTCCAAACCAGGTGTGTACGAAGTCCCCTTTGGTGTGACTTTGCGTGAACTGCTTGAAATGGCAGGCGGTGTGACAGGCAAAAAAGCATTGCAATCGGTGTTGTTTGGCGGGGCGGCTGGCGCTTTTGCCACATCCGAACATTTGGACGTGAGAATGACCTTTGAAGATCTGCGCGCCGCTGGCTTGCCGCTTGGCTCGGGCGTGGTCATGGTTTTCGATGAAACCCGCGACATGCGCGATGTTTTACAGCGACTTGGTCATTTCTTTGCTCATGAATCCTGCGGCAAGTGCTACCCCTGCCAGATGGGTACACAGCGTCAAATGGAGATTTTGAATCGTGTGGCAGCGGGGAAAACCCTGCCCGATGACATGATCCGCTTGCAGGATGTAGGCTGGACGATGACGGAGGCAAGTCTGTGTGGTTTGGGGCAGACGGCTGCAAGTGCAGTGTTGTCTGCCATGAAGTTATGGCCTGCACTTTTTGAAAATGGGGGTGGAAAAACAAAGAGTGAAAAGAAGTCTGTAGCCGCAAAGCCGCGGGCAGCCTCTGCGAGGAAATCAGTAAAAGCAAAAGCGGTCAAGAAAACCACAGTAAAGAAACCTGTCGCGAAGAAAACGGTGAAGAAGGCTGTTAAACCTTCCAAGCCGAAGGCGAAGAAAACTGCTACGAAAAAATCCACCGCGAATAAAACCGCGAAGAAACGCTAAAGGTTAAGCCATGACTGAAACCGTAAATCTAATTATTGATGGACAGGAAGTCAGCGCTGAGCAAGGTAGAACCCTGCTTGAAGTAGCCCGTGCAATGGGAAAGAATATCCCAACCATCTGTTTTCATGATGCGACGACAGCCAACGCCCTTTGTAGAATCTGTGTCGTTGAGGTGGAGGGGCAGAGAGTGCTCCAGCCAGCATGCATCGTCAAAGCAGGAGCAGGCATGAAGGTCCAGACGCGAAGCGAGAAAGTCATCCGCGCGCGAAGGACGATTTTGGAAATGCTTGCCTCTACCATGGACCTTTCCGAGGCGGCGGATATCCAGCAGATGATGGTTGAGTATGGTGCTTCATCGGAGCGTTTTCCCGATGCTGAACGGCGTGAGTCGGAGGTCAAGGACGATAACCCGATGTACGTCCGCGATTACTCGAAGTGCTTGCTGTGTTGGCGCTGTGTGCAAGTCTGTGCGGAAGACGCGCAATATACTTTTGCGATCAATTTCGATGGGCGTGGATTTGAAACCCAGATCGGCACGTTCTTTGACAAAGCCATTCCGCAGACATCCTGCGTGATGTGCGGACAATGCGTGGGTGTGTGCCCAACAGGCGCATTGAAACCGAAACGCGAATTTTTATTGGAACAAGGCATGAGCCCGAGCGAGATCAGTGTGATGAACACGGGCCGCAAGCAAAGGAAGCCGCGATGATTAAATCTGACCGAGTTACCACAACAACCTGTCCCTATTGCGGAGTGGGATGCACTTTGCAATTGCACGTCAAAGACGATTTTATTTACAAGGTGACCAGCCCCTTTGATTCACCGGTCAATCAGGGGAACTTGTGCGTGAAAGGCCGCTTTGGCTACGATTTTATTTATCACCCCAAGCGTACTACAACGCCTTTGGTGCGCCGTTATTTGCTTGAAGGCAAACCGAAACCTGCAGGCCGTGAACAGGTGTTTGCCGTCAGCACAGATGGCAAGCCCATCCCTGATTCGAAGATCTCCAATGATTGGGATTGGGTCGAAACAGATTGGGATACTGCGTTGAATTTCGTGGCCGATAACCTTGTCCGCATTTACCAGCGTGATGGTTCGGATGCGATGGCGGTCTATTGCTGTGCAAAAGCCACCAACGAAGATAATTATCTTTTACAGAAAATGTACCGCGCCCTATTCCGCACCAACAATGTGGATCACTGCACACGCCTGTGCCATGCGGGGTCTGTGGTGGCGCTTCAGCAGGCAGTTGGTTCCTCTGCGATGAGCAACACCGCTTCACAGGTCATCATGAACGATGTGTTCATCGTGACAGGTTCGAACACTTCGGAGAACCATCCCATTATTGCATTACAGATGAAGGAAGCCGTGCAAAAACACGGAGCGAAGATGATCGTGATCGATCCGCGCCGCATCGATTTGGTGGACATGGCTGAGATGTGGCTTCCGCTCAAGCCTGGCACAAATGTGCCTGTTTTCTCTGCCATGGCGCATGTGATCGTGAAAGAGAACCTGGTCAATCACGAGTTTATTGCCAATCGTACGGAAGGCTATCAGGATTTTGTGGAATCGCTTGAAAAATTCACACCTGAATATGCCGAGGAGATTTCAGGCGTGCCTGCCGAAGAAATTCGCAAGGCGGCGCGCATGTATGCAGGTGCGAAGAATGGCGCCATTTATTGGGGCATGGGTATTTCCCAGCTTTCCCACGGTACAGCCTCTGCAATGGCCTTGATCCACCTGGCATTTCTCACGGGGCATATCGGGCGTGACGGTACGGGGCTCAATCCCTTGCGCGGACAAAATAATGTACAGGGCGCCAGCGATATGGGATCCATGCCTTTCCATTACCCTGGTTACATGCGTGTGGATAACCCCGAGAATCGTGCAAAATGGGAAAAAGCCTGGAACATCGAAGAAGGCGGTTTGAGCCTGAAGCTTGGCCTGACCACAACTGAAATTCTCAGTCATGCTCACGAAGGCGGAGTTCGGGCTTTGTACATCATGGGTGAAAATCCGATGATGTCGGAGCCGAACCTCAACGATACACGCAGGCATATGATGGAATTGGAATTCCTCGTTGCGCAGGATATCTTTATCAACGAGAGTGGTTCCTTTGCAGATGTCTTCCTGCCTGCAACTCCTTTTGCTGAAAAAGATGGGACTTTCTCGAACACTGACCGTCGTGTACAGCGTGTTCGCGCGGCTCAGGCCCCCCGTGGAATGGCCCGCCCCGACTGGCAGATCATCTGCGATGTGGCTTTACGCATCGAATCTCGCCTTGGCAGGCCCACTGCGAAATGGGATTACACCAACCCGGAACAGATTCTGCGCGAAATGGGCGATGTCAATTCCGATTATGCAGGCATCACCTACGACCGCATTGATAAGATCGGTTTGATCTACCCTGTGCCTTCGATGGATCACCCAGGCACACCGACACTCTTCAAAGAATCCTTCCCGCGTGGGCGTGGAAAATTCCATCAGTTGGATTATGTCCCTGTGCGTGAAGATGTGGATGATGAATATCCGTTTATCCTCACCACGGGGCGTTTGCTTGAACATTGGCACGGTGGAACCATGACGCGAAATTCATCGCTGAATGAAATTTACCCTGAAGCCCGTGTGGAAATTCATCCTGCCGATGCGGAGATCCATGGCATTCGAAACGGCGACCCTGTCAAGGTCCAGAGTAGACGCGGCGAGGTTGTTGTCCGCGCGACAGTGACCGAGAAAACCACCGTCGGTGTTGTCTTCCTTCCCTGGCATTTCCACGAAGCGGCAGCAAACCTATTGACGAACGATGCGCTTGATCCGCAGGCAAAAATTCCCGAGTTCAAGGCTTGCGCGGTGCAAGTCTTTCCAGCGCGGGAGAGTGACCTGCCGAATCCTGAAATTGTCTTGAATAGAGGCAGATATTAGAAAAAGCAGCCCTGAGATTTTCTCAGGGCTGCTTTTTGATTTGGATGCTTGAGCGTAAAAAGGTTTGTTTATTCGCACTCAGGTAATGCAAGGGTTTGCGTGATGCACCCATTGCTGGCGGAAGTGACAGGGGCACAGCAACCTTCGGCCGCATTCAAGCCGAACCCTGCCTGACATTGATAGGATGTTTCCAGTGAATTGGTGCAGGCTGAGTTGCAGAAAGAGACGAGGAAATTTGTATCTGCAGGGCCTGTGCAGGAAATTCGCGGCTCACCATCGCTGTTCATATCTTCGTTGATGCAGTTGAACCCGGGTGTAAGCACTTCAAAGGTGGTGCCAGGTGACAAGGTGTACAGGCCATAGGATCCGCGGTCAATGCAGAACAGATCGGTGATTTCGTAGGTGGGTTCGCTGCAACTTGGGGTTTGGCTGTCTGTGCAGGCCGCCAGAAACTCAGGGGTATCACCACCGCCTGTTGAGGGAATCAGGGTTGTTTCTTCAGGGATGGTTTGGAATGGCTCGCAGGTTGAGCTGTAATCTTCGGTTGGAAAATACTGCTTCCATTGAATATCGGTCAGGTCGCCGCCAGTGATGGTGCAGGCTTTTTGCACCCATGATGCTGGAGTGATATCCCAAAAAATGATGTTGTCGTTGTTTCCCAAAGATGCCAGAAAAACACCTGACGGATCAAAATCAATCGTGCCGATGTTGCCGCCATGTCCGACCATTTTGCTGATCAGAACGGATACTTCAGGGTTTGAGATATTCCAAAGGTTTACATACTTGTCATAACTGCCAGAGGCCAATTGAGTTCCATCAGGGCTGAATGCCACAGATGAGATCCAGTCAGAGTGATTGGCCAGGGTATCCATTTTTTGCGGGTTGAGGGGATCATCCACATTCCACAAGATAATGGTTTTATCCTTGCCAGCAGTGACGAGCAGGCTGTCATTAATTGGGCTAAATGCGGCTGCGAGAACCTGATTGGAGTGGCCTTCCAACACTCCCATGCGTTTGGTGTTGGTGACGTCAGAAATATCCCAAAGAATGACATTGTTTGCTGCTATGCCTGCCAGAAGGTTGCCATCTGCATTGATGGTCATGTCACTGATCTCATTGGATTCCTGTGAAAGTGTGGAGATCTTAACAGGCTTTTTGGGGTCGCTTACATCCCAAAATGAGGCTTTTTCAGTGTTGATCGCGAGAGTTTTCCCGTCGGGAGCGAATTCGATCGCGTTGATCGTTTCTCCGCTCAATTTGATCGTGTTCAGTTTGGAAAAGTCTTTCATATCCCAAAGGGTTACAGTTTCATCGAAATTCATGGAGGCCATCAAACTGCCGTCTTTGTTAAAAAGTATGATACTGGCAGGGCCATCCTGAGTTTTGATTTTTACCGGGCTTGAAAGTTTGGAAATATCCCAGCTTGTAAGTTTGTGGTCGCTGTCAACCGAAACAAGGATGTTGCTGTTGGGTTGAATGGCCATGTCGATCATTGTTCCGTCTATGGCGCCGATTTCCATTTCGGTTTTTGGTTGAGCCGAATCCCAGACCATGATGGAGCCATCACGGCTCCCCGAGAAGAGCAGATTGTTGTTTGCGTTAAACAGTACGGTGTTGACGCCCAGTGAGTGCCCGTTGATGGTGCGGATTTTGTAGGGTACATACCTGTCTGTAACATCCCATAGCACGATCTGGGAGTTGGTTTCGTTGCTGCTGGAGGCCAGTGTGTTTCCATC
This sequence comes from Anaerolineales bacterium, assembly GCA_035339375.1. Lineage (GTDB taxonomy): Bacteria > Chloroflexota > Anaerolineae > Anaerolineales > Villigracilaceae > Villigracilis. Next base: position 44,548 of record DAOQID010000008.1, read on the forward strand.
TGCGGTGAAGGCCAGACTGTTGATTGAAAGAGAGTGTCCGCTCCAATTGCTGTAGATCGTGGGGGCTGCAGGGTCGGTGACGTCCCACAATACAATCAGGGTGTTTGTATCTCCCAATGCCAGTGTGTTTTCATCGGGGCTCAAAGCGATGGCGGTGACCTTTGATCCAAACCCATCTGTTGTAGAGAGGACTGTGGGGGCGTTGGGGTCCTGCAGATCCCAGGCGACAATGCTTCCGTCACTGCGTGTAAAGAATAGGATGTTCTTGTTGCGGTTGAAAATGGCACTGTTGATATCCAGGCTTTCGTCCCCGCTTTCCAGTTGTATCAGCTCAACAGGCAATTTCGGATTGGACACATCAAATAAGGCAATCGTGTTGTTGACATCAGCGTGAATGTTTAATGATGTAAGGATTTTTCCGTCCACAGTGAATCCGAGGTTGGTGAAATATCCGTCGGTTTTGCTGAGCAGTGTCGGGGAGGATGGATCGGAGATGTCCCACAGGATCAATTCGTAGTCGGAGGAAGTCGCAAGGATTTTTCCATCAGGAGTGAAGGTTACATTTTCCACGGGGCCAGTGAATTCTTTGAGCGTGGACAGTTTCACAGGAAAATCAGGATTTGACATATTCCAGATGTTGACGGTGTAATCCCAGCTGCCCGAAACAAGGATGGTTTGGTCGGGGTTGAGCACCATGGTGTTGACCCAGTCTTCATGGCCGAGCAAAATTTGATGCAAACCAGGGTGGCTTTGCAAGATCTTGGTGATGGCACTTTGGGTGTTCACGTCATTGATTTTATTGTCCTTGGCGTGAAGGTAGGCTTCCACACTCAGGAGCAGGGCCTCATTGTAGCTTTGATCGATCTTGGACATGGCCAGCGCTGACAATTGGTTGATCTTTGCTTCCGTTTCCTTGAGCAGTGCAAGGTTTTTTGCCGTGGCTTCCCGCTGTTCACTTTCATTTGCCCTGGCTGCTTCATTGACGGCCAATCTTGCAGAGTTCAGGCCATACACTGCCAGTGCAAACATGATCACCGCTGCAATGGCAATGAAGACGGTTGTCCACCTTCTTTGCTGGTCGGTGGCTTGGCGGCTTTTTAAGATGTATTCACGGTGCAGGTCGGTTGGATAGGGGTCTTTTGAAGAATTGAGCGCCAACTGGCTTTCTGCCTCATGCAGATCCTGTCCGCGCAGGAGAAAGCTCTTGTCTTTGTTTTTATTCTTCCATTCCAACGCGCGGATGAGCAGGCGTTTATGGGCCTCAACCCATTCAAAGTCTGTGTTGATGCCTTGCAGTAGTTTTTTGAAGGATGTATCGAAGTCATCCTGCTCGCGGAAGAATATCCAATTGAGGTGCGAGAACGCTGCGGGGACTTCATCCTCTTTAACGTCTCGGATCATCAACGGAATCAGGCGTTTGTTGTTCTTGACCGCATGAGCAATTTCATCTCCGCAGACCTTTGACTTGGCCGAATCAGGACTGAGAAGGAATAGAAACGCATCTGATTCCTCAATTCCGTTTTCGATCTTCTTCATGAAGTCTACTGTTGGGGGGATGCCTTCCCAATCCACCCAGAACTCGATCTCACTTTTTTGGAGTTCCTGGGTCAGGTGTTTTGTAAATTCTGTGTCTTTGCGGGAATATGAAACAAATACTTTGGCCATGTTCTGCTCCATTCGGGCCGTTAATTGACAATTCCTATAATAACGGCTTGATTTTACATTGATTTATGTAAACACGGGCAGGCCTTGCATTTTCAGTTCATTGCGATGTGACACGAGGCTTTTTTCGAGATGCCTTGACGTTGTATAGCGCCGTGTCTGCAAACTGGATGACTTGTTCAACCGTATCGCCATTTCTGGGATAGGTGGCTGATCCAGCGGAGAAGCTGATCGGCATCTCTTCACCTACACTGGTTATTCTGGCTTCTTGAATGCGCTTCGTCAATTCTTCGATACGGTTTTGGGCGGTCATTTCATCGGCATTATGCAGAATGACCAGAAACTCGTCGCCGCCATATCGGCAGGCAGTGTCTTCGATCCGAGTCAACCTCTTGATCTGTCTTGCCAGAAGCTTCAGGGCCTCATCTCCAACAACATGACCATGGGTATCGTTGAGGGTTTTCAAGTTGTCCAGATCGAGCATCACAATGCTGAATGGCTTACCCTCGCGGCTGGCTCGAGCAAATTCCTGTTTGAGCACTTCTTCCATGTAGCGGCGATTGTACAGCCCCGTAAGCGGATCTTGGATCGCCTGCTCGCGCAGAATGGATTGCAGTTTTTCGATCTCTCCAAGCTGCTTGCGCAGCTGTTCGTTCACATCGCGGAGTTGATCTGTAATGCGTTTACGTTCAGTAATGTCGCGGGTCACTGCAATAAATGCCACAGGCAGGCCGAGTTCGTTTTTTACCAGTGCTGCGCTCAATTCGGCAGGAAAAGTCGACCCGTCTTTTCGCAGGAGGTTGAATTCGATGTTCCTGATCACTCCATCCGCGCGGGTCATTTCCATGTACTTGATTGCTCTTGCAACTTCATCCAATGAAAAAAATTTAAAAGCACTGACCCCGATAAATTCTTCAGAAGAAGAATACCCATGAAGTACCGCAGTTTGCTTGTTTGCGAATATGTAGTTTCCAAACGGGTCTACAACAGCAATGGAATCTGTTGAGGTATTCATGACCGCATGGTAAATCAAATTGCTGATCTTTCTGGCTTCGAAATCCTTTTCTTCATCGTTTAGGTTATTCCACCGCCAGCGTATCGAGGTCTGTAAGCCGAGAATTCCCACGGCCCACAGCAGGGCAAAGGCGGGCAGGTTGTTCTGAAGCCAGTTTTCGTGAATAAAATAAACGGCAAGAACCAGAACAGTCCACGCAGTTATAATTTGAAGCAGGAATGATTTTTGGAAATATTGGTTGAATCTGGCATCTTTCATCTTGCCCTCGCCTTTAAGTTTTGTGAATTATACGCCTTTTGGAAACGCCCATGACTAGAAATTATCTCGTCCCTCTCACCGAAATTCGCCGTGAGCAGGAAGTGCTGAAATCGCGCTTCATCGCCACGCTTGCGCCTGCTTTTTCCATTGACGAAGCACGGGCTTTCATGGCGCGTATGAAAAAAGAATTTTCCGATGCCAGCCATAATGTGCCTGTGTACGTCATTGGCGGAGGGAATACGGTGACGGAATATTTTTCGGATGATGGGGAACCGAGCGGGACTTCGGGGAAGCCTGCTCTGGCGGTCCTGCGGGGCAGCGGACTTGGCGATGTGGTTTTGGTCATCACCCGTTATTTTGGCGGCACCCTGCTCGGTACGGGCGGACTGGTCAAAGCCTACACAGAGGCTGCGCAATCTGTCGTCAACGCCGTGGAGCGCGGACGTAGAGTCCCTGTCCATGTGGTGATGATGGCGATTCCCTATAATCTGCTTGAGCGGGTGCGTCTGCTGGTCTCGAAAGACCGCGGAAAGATTCTGGGTGAAGATTATGCGGGGGATATCACACTTACCATGCAATTCCCAGTTGAGAATTTCGACACCTTTCAAGCGGACATGCGCGAACTCTCAGCAGGGAAGATTCAAGCGGAAGTGATCGAGGCAAAGGAAGAGATCGTTTCAGCGTCAGCTTGATGATCGACTGCCTGTAAAATATTCCACGTAAAAGTGAACGTGTCTTGCAGTGACTGTCTGTCAATGAACTCGATGCGGTCGGACATTTGGTGCCAGTGAGAAACTGCCTGTTCAGGGTTGGGGAAGGCTGAAGAGATGGACAGGGCGATAAGCCCCTGTTTGGTGGCGGGCAGGGCATCGGTGTAGGCTTCACCTTTGGCTTCGATCAGGCTTTGCGTCAACCCGAAATTTGCATTTCGTGCCAATTCGAGCGCCCGTGGATGCGTTTTGGATTTTCGGATCAACCCATCTTCTGTAACCGTTTTTAGCTGCCCCGCGCCGACTTCGTCGAGAATAATATAAACGGCATCTTTTCCAAATGCTTCTGCATGTTTCTTCAAGTAGGCGAGGATGCCATGTGCCCCTGTTTCTTCGCAGTCGGTAAAAATGAAGTTGACCTTTGTGTTCGTCAGCGGTTCTGCACGAAGGCGTTCTGCAAGGGCGAGGATGATGCCAGTGCCTGAGGCGTTGTCGTTGGCTCCTGGCGAGAAGGGGGTGAATTCAGCCGAGATGACCAGGATCAAGGCATACATTTGCACCAACCCAAAAAGCAGGCCAGCCCACCGAAATTCATTGAGATTTAGCAGGGTTCCCAATCCAAATGTCAGCGCGCTTAATACCATGCTCAGAAACGCTCCAGTGACGGAAACCCCAAAGGCTTTTTGCCAGGCTGTGGATGAATAGAATATCGGGGTGCGGTGCGTGTCGAGATGGGAGCACAGGATAATTTGTCGTTTGGGTTTGGTTTGCGGAGAAACTGCCCCAGTGACGTTAATTGTTTCGGCGGTCGGAATCAGCCAGCGGGTCCAGTTGGAGGCGAATTCACTTTCTGCGAACATGGCCCATGCGCCGAGAAAATTCATCAGGGCGGCGATTCCGAATGTGAGGCGATTTCCAAAAAATAAAGCGAGGCAGGTTCCAGTGAGTGCGGAGGCAAAGGCCAGCGCAAAAGGCAGGTAGGTGGATGCCATGCCGCGGAACGGCTCAAACTCAATTTGGCTTACCCCTGCTGATCTCAAGGCTTCGGCAGAATATTCTGCCGCCCGCCGATGGTTTGGGCTGCAACTGCCGCGCCCGCCGATGGTTTCTGAAAGATGACGAATGTGCTCGAACGCGCGCTGGACGTAATCCATTTTGAATGCCTTTGTATTAGATCTTCCTGCTTGCTTTTTCCACCAGATATACGATGGAAACATAATCTTTGCCTGTGGCTTCTTTCATGCCGATCTCACAAGTGATGTTGGAGGAGTAGTGGCCGCCATATTCTTTTGCAAGGACTTCGGTGCTCTCTTTTTCGGTGGCAGATGCGGTGAGTTCGGGGTGGGTCAGTCCGCGGTCACCTGCAAAGGCGCAGCAGCCAAGCGCGAATGGAACCACTGCCGATCTGGCACATTGCCTGGCAATGGCGTGCATTTTTACATCGAGGTTGAGTTTGCGGGCGGAGCAATTGGGATGCAGGATCACTTCTTCGTTCACAGGGTGGATTTCAAGCTTGGGCAGGACGTGGTCGTGTAAAAATTCCACGCCGTCGAGGAGGGTGAGTTGACGCCAGATCTCCCTGTCTTCGGGGGTGAGGTCTTCGCCGCAGGTTTTGAGCGTGTGTGTGCAGGAGGTGGTGTCTATGACGATGGGGTATTTTCCGTGTTCAGACCATTCCCACATTTGCATGAGGGTTTTGTGAAGAGCTGCCTGATATGCAGGTTTGTATCCCTTGGAAGAGAAGGGCATGCCGCAGCAGTGACCCTCTGTTTGATCGGGGATTTGCAGATTGATGTTGGCTCGCTTGGCGATGGTGAGGAAAACTGTGGAAAGTGGTGAGTGGTGAGTAGGTTTGCCGAGTTGGCGCGAAATACAGGAGGGGAAGTAGATGAATTCTTTTTCACCACGGAGAGCACTGAGTTTTTTTGGAGAGTGCGGGATGGAGTGATTCCACTTGGGGAGTCTTGTGCCAGTTACTTTCTCCGCGGCCGCTGAAATAGATTTGACTCCATTCGCGCCAATTACTTTCTCTGCGGCATGTCCGAGTGAAACGCCAATTCCAACCGCTTTTTCAACCGTTGCGAAATTTTCTACAATCCACTCTGCAGACTTGTTACTTGTTACTCGTTTCTCACGCAGCTTCTTTATAAACTTCCCCGTGTCAATTCCCACTGGGCAGGCAGTTCCACAGAGACCGTCGAGGGCGCAGGTGTCGATTCCAGCGTAGGTGTAATCTGTTGAAACAGAATCAAATTCGGGTGAGGATGAATCGGCGAGGCGCATTCGGGCAAGTTCTCTTTGGACGACGATCCTTTGTCTGGGAGTCAGGGTCAACCTGCGGCTGGGACACTTCGACTCGCAGAATCCACATTCGATGCATTTGTCAATTTCAGGCGCAACGAGTGAGAGCGACTTCAAGTGGGTGACGTGTGCTTTCGGGTCGTCGTTGATGAGCACGTTTGGGTTCAACATTCCATCAGGGTCGAGCAATGATTTGAGGTCACGCATGATGGCGTAGGCTTCGCTGCCCCATTCGGTTTCGACGAACGGCGCCATGTTGCGCCCTGTGCCGTGTTCGGCTTTGAGCGAGCCATCGTATTTGCCGCTGACGATCTTCACCATCGCTTGCATGAAATTGTCGAAGTGGTTGATCTGTTCAGGGGTATCGAAAGCCTGGTTGACGAGGAAATGCAAGTTGCCATCTTTCGCGTGGCCGAAAATGACACCCTCGGTATATCCGAAATCATCGAAGAGATGACGCAGGTCGGTGACGGCGTCGGCGAGATGTTCAACGGGAAAAGCGACATCTTCGTTGACCGAGGTTGTGCCGCGCGGACGCATCGCGCCGACCGATGCAATGATGCCTTTGCGCGGTTTCCACAATGCGGCCTGCTGGATGGGATCGTCGGTGAATTCGACATCATGAATCAGTTTAAGCTTGCCGATGACGCGCTGCGCTTCTTTCTTAAACTGAAGCATGGATTCTGAATCTGCGGCTTGATACTCCACCAGAATCGCCGCCGCGCCATTAGGCAGTTGCTTGAGAATGGCAGGCACGCCCGCGTTGTTTTCCACCGCCCGCAGGGACTCCCTATCCATGATCTCTGCCGCGCGCGCACCCGACTGTTTGATGGGGTAAATTGCCGCCGCCGCGTCACGGATGTTTTTGAAATACATCTGTCCTGTGTATTTGTGGGTGAAATCGGGCAAGGTGTGGAGCACGCCTTCGGCGATGAATCCAAGCGTGCCTTCAGAGCCGATCAACAAATGGACGAGAATATCGAGCGGAGAATCGAAATCGAGAAAGGCATTGAGCAGGTAGCCGTTGTTGTTCTTGATCTGATAGCGTTTGGCGATGCGGGTTGAAAGTTTCAGGTTGGAGGTTACACGTTTTTTGAGTTCGAGCAGACCTTTGGCGATCTGCGGTTGTTCGTTCTCGAAAAGCTGATTTGCATTCGGGTCGGCTGTATCGAGCACAAATCCATTTGGCAGAACAAAGGTCATCGAGTGGATGGTTTTGTACGAGTTCTCGGTGGTGCCACAGCACATGCCGCTGGAGTTGTTCGCGAGGATCCCGCCCATCATGCACGCATCAATGGAAGCAGGGTCGGGGCCGATGCGCCGTCCGTGCGGTTTGAGCACGTTGTTGAGAAATCCGCCCACGATCCCAGGCTGAAAGCGGATTCGGTTCACATCTGCTTCCACGCTGAATTCCCCCCAATGTTTGGAAATATCCACCAGAATCCCATCTGTCACTGCCTGCCCTGAAAGACTCGTCCCTGCCGCGCGGAAGGTCATCGGGATTTTATTCTGCTGGCTGAATTTGAAAAGCGATTGAATTTCCCCGATCGAATTCGGCTGCACCACCGCCTGCGGCACCAGCCGAAAGTACGAAGCGTCATTGGCATAAGCGATGCGGTCGATCAAACGGTCACGGATGCGCGAGGCGGGGAGGATGGTGGTGAGGTTCATGGGCATATTATAAGAC
>DAOQID010000009.1:0-48857 GCA_035339375.1 Anaerolineales bacterium
TCCGTTGGACATCTCCCCCAAATACGACGGTAGTGCTGTCGGATTTGGGGGAGAACTAGAAATTGAAATTTTTTATGAACACTGAGAGTATTTCTAAAACTTTGATTTCAGACGCAACCGTCCCCTCCCCAAATTCGAGCCGCCGCTCTTCGCGGGTCGCATTTGGGGAGGTTAGGAGGGGACAAAATGCCGCGCCCACCCAGAAGCAACCCAAAAACCAGAACCCACGCCATCGAACTCCGCAAAGAGCCCACGCCCGCTGAAGCAAAACTCTGGTCACGAATCCGCAACGACCAGTTGGGAGTCAATTTCAGAAGACAACACGCCATTGGCAAGTACATTCCCGATTTCGTCTGCATCGAAAAGAAACTCATCATCGAATTGGACGGAAGTCAGCATTTGGAACAGCAAGAGTATGACGAAGAAAGAACAAAATACCTGAACTCGATCAGTTACAAAATCATCCGCTTTTGGAACAGTGAAGTAATGAAAAATATGGACGGTGTTATAGCAGCCATCATCCATGCACTGGAGGATAAGTGAAATGATGGAGCGCATCGCACGTTGTCAGACCATCGTGTTGCAAAAAGGCCAAATTCTCCTAATTTGTCACGCAAACCACCAAAAAGGAACTATCTATTGGTGGCTGCCTGGAGGCGGACTGGAAGAAGGCGAGACATTTGAGCAAGCCGCCATTCGAGAAACACGTGAAGAAACGGGGCTTCTTGTCCGCGTGGAGCGATTACTGTTTGAAATAGAAGATCGCGAAAGAACATATCACTATCAAAAATATCTGACGTTTCTTGCCACGCCGATCGGAGGAGAGTTGGGCCTAGGTTTTGAAGGCCAAACAGGAGGAATAAATCGGCTAAAAGAAGTACGTTGGTTTCCGCTCTGGGATGAGAGCAAGTGGGAGAGCGGCTTTTATGAACCCCACATTCATCCTCTGTTGGTGAAAGCACAGCAGGAACTTATAAGTGAAAAAACGAAGGCGTAGATGATCTTTGTGAGTTTGATCGAGACGTCGAAGAGTGGTCTGAGGCGTTATTGACGAATTTTTTTGCGGGTGGGCGCTCTAGGAGCGCAACTTTCCCAGCAATTCATCACGGATACGCTGAATCGCCTGGGTATTTTCAACTTCATCCAACCAGACAAGCGCTTCACTTAGCGAAGCAAACGCCAGGTGGGTCGGAATATCGTCATCCACAAGCAGTTCAAGGGATTTAATGAAAATTTCGAGGCTTTTCTTGGTGGTCAACAAAGCGGTGGGCTCCAGCTTAAAACCCGTCTTCTTCAGATCTTCCATGCTTTTGATGAAAAATCTCATTCCCTCCATATCCACTTCAAGATCGCCCAGGGTATTGTCGATAATAAACTTTACTCTCGGCCGATTTGCCGGGTTGAGTTCTGGTGTCAGCGAGGCACTGAAAATATCACTAAAAGTACAATGGCCGTATGTGACAAGATAGAAAATTTTGACATCTTTGTCAAGTCGGTATGCATAGGGCATAATGAATGTCTACTCCATGTTCATGCTTTCCAAGTTTACCAAGTGACAACATGAGACAAGTATAACAGGGGGCACTGCCACAACTTCCCCATCATATATTGTCCTGCATTTCAAAACTCCCAAAATGAGTGAAGTCCTAATGTACTGATTGCAAAAGCAGGGATTTCTGAACATAATTTGGAAAATTAACCAATCTAAAACAGGCGACCGATTTTATATTTACGGTCAAGAATCACAACTGCAAAACTTCCATATTGATCATGATCTTGCTTAAGGGGAGGTAATAAAGGCGGCAATCTTGCAGTTTTCCCTGCAAAGCTTTGTACGCTTCAAATGAAACAGGGAACTTATCCCTGCCCGCTTTGTACGAGTAATAATTGACCGTTTGTTCCTCAGAAAAAGGGTTGACCCTGGTTGGATTATCTGGATCGCGATAATCCTTTGTGCGAACGATGCCCGTCGCTTTATCACTGGAAACAGACCCGCGATATTCCGCTACCCGCCAAAGCAACAGGTCAATAATCAGAAGACTCTTGAGAGGGAATTGTGTAATGTCCTTGATATCGTAACGGTCAAATCCAATGGAAGCGCCTTTCTTTCCCTTCCACAAAAAAATGGCGATCACAGCGATGGAAACTCCAAAGCAGGCAGCAGCCTTCAAGAATGAATTGGATCGCAGCGACATGAACCCCACCGGAATAAAATAATTCAACATAAAAAAGCCAGCCACATTAAAAACGGCATTTCCCACAACGGCAAGAGAAACAAAAAACTGACTGACAGAAAGTCTCCCCATGCGATTCCGCTCCAAAGCGCTGAGGTCAAAGACATTGGCTTGTGCAATTTTATCTGTCAACTCAGAAGGCGAAAGTCGGTTGATCGGTGCAGACACACTGGATTTTTCGTTCATGGAGGGCCTCTATATGGAATATGATAAATTTTTCCACAAGATCGGGGTTTACCACAATGGTAATTTTGGACGAGGGAGAGCCTGAAAAGCCTCAAAAATCCATCCAGATGGGGCGGGCGGAGTATAATTTGAGCAGTGACCAGGCTACCCGTTAACCAGATTTTGCAAGGCAACTGCATCGAGGTTCTCAACGCGCTCCCTGAGAATTCGGTGGATTTGGTATTCGCAGACCCCCCATACAACCTGCAGCTACAGCAAGATCTTTACCGCCCCAACCTCAGCAAAGTGGACGCGGTCAACAACAAGTGGGACAAGTTTTCCAGCTTTGCCGCCTATGATGAATTCACATCCGAATGGCTTGGCGCTGCCCGCAGGGTGCTCAAGGAAAATGGAACGATCTGGGTCATCGGCTCGTATCACAACATCTACCGTGTCGGCGCGATCATGCAGAACCTTGGCTTTTGGATCCTCAACGATGTGATCTGGCTCAAATCGAACCCAATGCCAAACTTCCGCGGTGTGCGTTTTACCAATGCACACGAAACCATGATCTGGGCGCAAAAGACAAAGGGCGCAAAATACACCTTCAACCACAAGGCGATGAAAGCCCTGAATGAAGACTTGCAAATGCGCAGCGATTGGCATATTCCACTGGCGACGGGGAAAGAGCGCATCAAATCCAACGGGACAAAGGCTCACCCGACCCAAAAACCAGAGGCCCTTTTGTATCGGGTTCTGCTTTCCAGCACCAAGGCAGGTGACCTGGTACTCGACCCATTTTTTGGGAGCGGCACCACAGGCGCAGTCGCCAAAAAGCTTGGACGTGATTTCATCGGCATCGAACGCGACAGGAAATACATTCAGGTCGCGCAGAAACGCATCGCCGCAGTGACGAAATCCCCTGCCGAGGCGCTGACTCTGCCTGAAAAACGGAATCAGGCTCGGGTTCCGTTTGGAGCGCTGCTTGAGGCGGGATTCCTGTCACCGGGGCAAAAGTTGTTCTTTAAGAACGATCCATCCATTCGCGCCGTCATTTTGTCAAATGGGCATTTGAAATATCAGGAACAGGTTGGCTCGATCCACGCTCTGGCAAAGGCCCTTGCAAACGGCCCCGTCAATGGGTGGGATTTATGGTTGTACAAAGAACATGGAAAAATGAAAGCGATCGACGAATTACGAGAAAAAACCAGAAAGTTGACAGGTTCGAAAGTTGGAAAGTTGCCAGGTTAATTAAACGTTCAAACCTTCAAACCAGTAAACTATCACACAGGAGAAATAATGTCTAAAGCGTTTACCCTTATCAAAGAAGAACAGGTTCCCGAATTAAATTCCATCGCAAAGCTGTACGTACACAAGCGCACAGGTGCGCGGTTGCTTTCCGTCATCAATGATGACGAGAACAAGGTGTTTAGCATCAACTTCCGCACCACGCCAAAAGATTCAACGGGTGTGGCGCACATCCTCGAACATTCTGTGTTGGGCGGTTCTGAGAAATACCCCGTAAAAGAACCCTTTGTGGAATTGCTCAAAGGGTCGCTGGCAACCTACATCAACGCGAACACATTTCCAGATAAAACCTGTTACCCGATCGCCAGCCCGAACCTGCAGGATTTCTACAACCTGATCGATGTGTATATGGATGCGGTTCTGCATCCGCTCATCACTGAACAAACCCTGATGCAGGAAGGCTGGCACTTTGAGATCAACGATCCTGCGGAGCCGCTTACCTACAAGGGTGTGGTCTTCAACGAAATGAAGGGTGCCTACTCTTCACCCGAAGGCGTGCTTGAAACCCGCATCATCGAATCGCTTTTCCCGAAACACATCTACAGCGTCGATTCAGGCGGTGACCCGCGCAACATCCCCGACCTGACCTATGCCGATTTCAAAGCCTTTTGGGAAAATTATTACCACCCATCCAATTCGTTCATTTTCTTTTACGGAAATGATGACCCCGACACCCGCTTGAAATTGATGGAAGGCTACCTAAAATCGTACAAGCGCAAAAAAGTGAAGTCAAGCGTGAAGCCAGCCAAGCCGTTCAAGCGCGCCAAAAAAGTGGAATCCAGCTACGACGCAGGCAGCGACACCGATATCGAAGCCAAGAATTACCTTGTGGTCAATTGGACCCTGCCCGAAACCACCGACCCCGTTTTGAACTTCAGCCTGCGCATTCTCGGCAGCATTTTGATCGGCACACCTGCTTCCCCGCTCAAAAAGGCCCTGCTCGATTCAGGCCTCGGCGAAGACCTTGCAGGCCTCGGCCTCGAAACCGAATTACGTCACCTGATCTTCTCCACGGGTCTGAAAGGCACACGCGCCCGCCATGCGCGTAAGATCGAGAGATTGATTCTCGACACCCTCGAAACACTCGTGCGTGATGGCCTTGACCCAGATATGATCACCGCGGCAGTCAACACGGCCGAATTCCGCCTGCGCGAAAATAACACAGGCTCATTCCCGCGCGGCATCGCGCTCATGCGCCGCGTCCTCACCACCTGGATCCACGACGACGAAGATCCCTTCAAATTGCTTGGCTTCGAAGCCACTCTCAACGAAATCAAAGCGCGACTCGCCTCCGACCCGCGCTATTTCGAAAGGCTGATTCAGACTCACCTGTTGGAGAATCAACACCGCACAACACTGCGCCTCAAACCCGACCCCGAGCTTGCCCGCCGCCTCGAAGAAGAAGAGTCAGCGCGATTGGCAAAGATCCGCGAATCGTTGGATGCAAAACAGATCGCCGAGATGGTGGAAAACACCAGAAAACTCAAGCTCATGCAGGAAACACCCAATGCGCCCGAAGCGGTGGCCACCCTGCCTGTGTTGAAATTGAAAGACCTCGATAAAGAGAACAAACCCATCCCCATCGAAATCGTGCAATTGCAGGATACGCAGGTGCTATACCATGACCTGTTCACCAACGGCATTGTTTATCTCGATCTCGGCTTTGACCTGCACGCCATGCCGCAGGAATACCTGCCGCTGACCGAGATCTTTGCCCGCGCCCTGCTAGAAATGGGAACCGAGACTGAAGATTACGTCAAACTCTCGCAACGCATCGGCAAAAGCACAGGCGGAATCTACGGTGACGCCCTCAGCACCACAGCTTACGGGTCAAGAGAGAACGTCAGCAAGTTGTTCATTCGCGGCAAGGCCACGATGAGTCAGGCGCCTGAGATGCTCGCCATCCTGAAAGACATTCTGCTCACCACAAAATTCGACAACCGTGAACGCCTCAAACAGATCGTGTTGGAGGAAAAATCGGGCGTGGAATCAGGACTGGTGCCAGGCGGGCATATCTTCGCCAACCGCCGCGTCCGCGCACAGTTTGGCGGCTCAGGCTGGGTCAACGACCAGATGAGCGGCATCGGCTATCTCTTTGCCCTGCGCGAACTCGCCAAAGACATCGACAAGAAGTGGCCGTCGGTTTTGAAGAAACTGGAAGCCATGCGCGACGCCCTCATCAACAGCAGGTCACTCATCTGCAACGTCACCCTGGATGCGGCAAATTGGGCCGCCTTCAAACCGCGCCTTGAAAACTTCATCTTTGCCCTGCCTGATAAGGAAGTGACGCTCAAACCGTTCGACATCAAAGCCCACCCCGAAAAGGAAGGCCTCACCATCCCCGCACAGGTCAATTACGTGGGCAAGGCTGCCAACCTCTACGACCTTGGCTATGAATTCGATGGCTCCGCTGATGTGGTCACAGGCTACCTGCGCATGGCCTACCTTTGGGAAAAGATCCGCGTACTGGGCGGGGCCTACGGCGGATTCTGCGTTTTCGACGAAAACTCTGGCGTATTTTCCTTCCTCTCATACCGCGACCCCAACCTCGACACCACCCTCGAAAATTACGACAATGCGGCTGGGTACTTGAAGAATCTGGATCCGAACCTCTTCAACGATAACGAACTCACCAAGGCCATCATCGCCGCCATTGGCGACCTCGATACCTATCAGCTGCCCGACGCCAAAGGTTACACATCCATGATGCGCCACCTCACGGGCAAAACCGATGCCATGCTTCAAAAGAAACGTGATGAGATCCTCTCCACCAACGGCGAAGACTTCATCTCTTTTGGTGAGGTACTTGAAAAAGCTGCCAAATCTGAAGCGGTTGCAGTCATCGGGTCACAGGCTGCGATCGAAGGCTCGAAAGCTGGCTTGAAAGTTACAAAGGTTTTGTAAACATTTTCAACCACAGATAAATACGGATGCATTGAAGATATCTTTTTGTCTGCGGTGAATCAAGGAGTTCACATGAACATCACACTCAAAGTCAACGGAATTGAGCACGCCATTGATACCGCCCCAGCCACCACCCTGCTTGCCGCTTTGCGCGGGCTGGGATATCACGGAGTCAAGTTTGGAGATGAGGGCAACCTCTCAGGCGCAGATACAGTTCTGCTGAACGGCAAACCTGTCAACGCGGGGGCGCTTCTCGCCGCACAAGCCGAAGGCCACGACATTGCCACCATCGAGGCACTTGGCGAACATCCCGAACAAGGCTGGAAGACCACCGATGGTTTGCATCCGCTTCAAAAGGCTTTCGTTGAAACAGGCGCGATCCAATGCGGGTATTGCACCCCTGCGCAAATCCTCGCTGCGAAAGCCCTGCTTGAAAAGAATCCAAATCCAAGTGAGGCGGAAGTACGTGAAGCCATTTCGGGTGTGTTGTGTCGCTGTACGGGCTATCTCAAACCTGTACAAGCCGTGATGAAAGCCGCTGCAGAAATGAGGGGCGATACGCCGCTGGATTGGAATTCCATCAACTGGGATTTCGGAACGCCCAAAGATGATTCTCCGCAAAATGACGCCCCCGCCTCAAACCTGACGGGTGTGCAGGTTCGGCCCAAAGTAGTGGTCACACCCGAAACACAGACCTGGCAAACAGTGGGCAAACCCGAAATTAAATTAGATGCGGTCAAACTGGTGCAAGGCAAACCTGCCTTTGCCGCCGATTTTGAAAAACGCGGATTGCTCCACGCAAAAGTTTTACACTCGCCGCACGCCCACGCGCTGATCAAAAACATTGACGCCAGCAAAGCCCTCGCGCTCGAAGGGGTCGCCGCGGTATTGACATGGAAAGACCTGCCGCGCGTGGTCTATTCCACAGCAGGCCAGTCAGACCCGATCCCCGGGCCGTTGGATGCGTTTTCACTCGATAAAAAGGTCCGCTTTGTGGGCGACCGTGTGGCCTTTGTCGCCGCCGAGTCACCTGAAATTGCAGAAAAAGCTCTTTCGTTGATCGAGGTCGAATACGAGGTGCTGACTCCGATCCTTGATTCGAGGCAGGCCATGGGGAGTCCGATCCGCATTCATGACGAGCCAGAGTATGTCAACTTTGCGGATTCCAATCCAGAGAAAAATCTTGCGGCACATATCCGCATTGATATCGGCGATGTTGAAAAAGGCTTTGCCGAAGCCGATGAAATTTTTGAAGCCGAATACGAAGTGCCGAAGGTGCAGCAAGCCCACATTGAGCCGCATGTCTGTGTAACCTATTGGGACGAGGATGACCGATTGGTAATTCGCACGTCCACACAGGTTCCTTTCCATGTACGCAGAATGTTGGCACCTGTACTGGGTTTGCCCGTCAAACGCATCCGCGTTATCAAGCCGCGCATCGGCGGCGGCTTCGGCGGCAAACAGGAAGTCCTGATGGAAGATGTAGCCGCGCATTTGACCATTGCCACAAAACGGCCTGTCATTTACGAATACACCCGCGAAGAGGAATTCATCGCGGCGCGTTCACGTCACCCCATGCGTGTGCGCATGAAGACAGGCGTGAAAAAAGATGGAACCATCACAGCCAATTCAATGTACGCGCTTTCAGATACAGGCGCATACGGCTGCCATGCCTTGACCGTGACAGGTAACACAGGTCACAAGGCGATGGCTTTGTATGTCGGCGATGGAGAATATCGCAAAGCGCCCAACATCCGTTTTTATGCAGATGTGGTTTACACCAACACACCGCCTGCGGGCGCATTCCGCGGGTATGGCGTGCCGCAAGGCTACTGGCCGCTCGACCGTCACATGGAAAAGATCGCGCGTGCCATGGGCTTCGACCCGATCGATTTCCGCCTCAAGAATGCAATTCACCCTGGTGAGTATCATCCGTTCTCAACCGCATGGAATGAAGGCCGCGAACCAAGACCCGAGATCATTCACACCGTGGGTCTTGAGCAATGTGTAGCCCAGGGCCGCGCCGCCATCAACTGGGATGACAAGTTTGGAAATCAAGGTTGGCGCAGCTCAGTTTCAGGTTCAAAGAGAAAAGGCATCGGCGTTGCGATGGTGATGCAAGGCACAGCCATTCCGTACCTTGATATGGGCGGTGCCTCCATCAAGATGAATGATGACGGGTCGTTCAATCTACTCGTCGGCGCCACAGACCTGGGAACTGGCTCCGATACGGTCCTGGCGCAAATGGCAGCCGAAGTACTGGGCGTGCCCGTGGAAGACATTATCTGCTATTCATCCGACACCGATTTCACCCCATTCGACAAGGGCGCTTACGCATCCTCCACAACCTATATCTCAGGCACTGCCGCCACAAAAGCCGCACAGATCGCAGCAGAGCGGATCAAGATTCGTGCGGCGACCATGCTGGGTGTGGAAGATCATAACGCCATTCAATTACGCAACCGTCACGCACACGCGCCGAACGGAAAGTCCGTTTCGCTGGCAGAAATTGCGCTCGACACACTGCACAAAAACAATCAAGAACAGATCATGGGTGTGGCAAGCTACGTCTCACCCGTTTCGCCGCCTCCGTTTGCTGCTCAATTTGCTGAAGTGACCGTTGATACTGAAACGGGCGCCGTTACAGTGGATCGACTCGTGATGGCAGTGGATTCTGGAGTCATCGTGAATCCGCTAACGGCCTCCGGGCAGATCGAAGGCGGTATGATGCAGGCTCTTGGTTATGCAGTCTGTGAAGAGATGCGGTATGACGAAAAGGGCTATGCCATCGAGCGGGATTTTGACCGCTATCATCTCTTCCGCGCGAATGAAATGCCCGAGTTGGAAACCATCTTTGTCGAAACCTTCGAGCCGAGTCATCCATTTGGCGTGAAGGCTGTGGCGGAAATCCCCATGGACGGGGTCGCACCCGCTGTCGGCAATGCCATTCTCGATGCCATCGGTGCAAACGTGGACGATAACCCGGTCACCCCTGAAAAAGTTTGGAAGGCCCTCAGGGCTCAAACATCAGCCCCCAGCTAAACAGCAGCAGATGCAAATTGCACGCTGGATTTGCATCTGCTTTTTTATTATATTAAAAAGGGTTTCCAAACCGCGGTAAAACAAAGCACCCATGAAACTCATTGGGTTGATACAATAAAGCTATCATCCTCATGACCCGTTCTGAAATTCCTCACCTTATCCCATACCTTGTCTCGCTGGCTGTTTCGATTGCCGTCTTCGTCTACACCTGGAGCAGGCGAAAAGCTCGAGGGGCTTTTGCATTCTCATTTTACGGTCTTGGGCAGTCACTCTGGCTGACAGGTTTCATCTGCGAACTAACCTCCAGCGATATCTCTACAAAGATCTTTTGGGATTCCTTCCAATGGTTTGCTGGATTCTTTATTTTGATCTCGCTGCCGATATTTCTGGTCCAATACACAGAATACAAGCTCAATTATCCACGCCTGCTTTTTGGGCTGTCTTTTATTGTCCCCATCCTGTTTTCCAGTGTTCTGTTTCTGGATCAAAACCTGCATTGGGTTTACAGGAATCCACACCTTTCCACCCAGGGTTTTTTTACAGAACTGCTGTACGATTTCACGCCGCTCGTTTACGGATATGCCTTTTACGCACTTTTGATTTTGGCATGGGGACTTCGTATTTTGTTTCAGCGCATTACCCATTCTCACAGCCTGTATCAAACTCAAATGATAATGATCTCGCTGGGGCTGCTCATTCCCATCCTCGGCATGGCGCTGACCCTGTTTGACATACGCATCACGCCGCAGCGAGACATGGCTCCATTCACCTTTGTCATTGGCAACCTTTTCGTTGTATGGGGGCTATTCCAGTTCCGCATGTTCAACGTCACCCCCATTGCACGTGACACAGTATTTGAGGCCATGGTCGAGCCTGTGGTTATTCTCAACAACCAAAACGACATTGTGGACATCAACCTGTCCATGCTGGCCCTGCTGGGCAAGACTGCTGATGATGTCATCGGGGAACCTGCAAAAAAAATATTCGCGGATTTCCCCATTCCGATCAAACAATACATGCAAACCTCCTATGCCCGCGCCGAAGCCACCTTTGACCTGGGCGGTGTACATGTTTATTATGAATTAACCGTCTGGCCTCTCTACAACTCCAACAAAGAGATGACAGGCCGAATCTACATTTCGCATGATATTACCGCCCAAAAGGAACTTGAGCGCGAACTTCGCAAACTGAATGCAGAACTGGAAGACCGTGTCCGCGCCCGTACCTGGGAGTTGGCCGATGCCTACGACACCACACTGGAAGGCTGGGCGCGCGCATTGGAACTACGAGACAAGGAAACCGAAGGTCATTCCCGCCGCGTTACAGATATGACCCTGAAAATCGCAGTAGCCATGGGGGTTGCTGGTGATGACCTTGAACACATGCGACGCGGCGCAATTTTGCATGATATTGGGAAAATGGCAGTTCCAGATGAAATTCTCCACAAACCCGACAAATTGACGGATAATGAGCGCGAGATCATAAAAAAACACCCTGAAATTGCCACCAAACTCTTGAGCCCGATCCCATTTCTAAAAAAGGCACTGGATATCCCGTACTCTCATCATGAAAAATGGGATGGAAGTGGCTACCCGCAAGGCTTGAAAGGCGAGGAAATACCCATCGCAGCCCGCATCTTTGCCGTTGCCGATGTTTGGGATGCAGTCACATCAGATCGCCCATACAATAAAGCCTGGCCGCGTGAACAAGCACTAAAATATTTTGGCGAGCAAACAGGAAAACACTTTGACCCACGGGTCGTTAATATCTTCTTAAAGCTGGTTGAACAAGGCGAGATATAATTACCTTGCGTTCTTCGAAACTTTCTTCAAAATCTGCCCACAATAATCCCCAACTACAGGGAACAACAAC
Source organism: Anaerolineales bacterium (assembly GCA_035339375.1). Classification (GTDB taxonomy): domain Bacteria; phylum Chloroflexota; class Anaerolineae; order Anaerolineales; family Villigracilaceae; genus Villigracilis. The sequence continues at coordinate 11,526 of DAOQID010000009.1, forward strand.
TTAATCTCTAAATTCATTGGAAAAGAAAAAATGCCTGATCAAATTTATGTCATAGGACACGTCAACCCCGATACCGATTCCATTGCCGCTGCAATGGGCTACGCCTGGCTCTTGCGCGAACGCGATGGTGCAAACACAATCGCAGCACGCGCTGGCGCTCTAAATGCCCAAACCTCCTGGGTGCTGAAAACAGTCGGTCTTGAGACACCCGTTTTACTTACAGATGCATCGCCCCGCTTCGAGTCGGTCATGCGCCGACTGGACACCATCCGCCCTGATTCGCAGCTTGGAATGGCATGGACTCTTGCCAGCAAAACGGGCGGCGTTGCACCCGTAGTCAATGAAGATGGAAAGCCGTTTGGCATCATCAATGGGATGAGCCTCTTCAAATATTTCAGCGAGACCCTTGGCCCACGCCCCGGTGATACAACCGTCCGTGAGATGATGGCGGCGCAATGCAAGGATGCCGCAGATACCAGCGTACCTAAATACGCAGCCAACGCCCATATCCGCGATGCGCTCAACAAAATCCTGCGTGACGAATTCAACGATTATTGGGTGGTGGACGAACACGGTGTATACGTGGGCATTGCCAATCAGCGCGAGGTACTTAACCCGCCGCGCCTGAAAATCATTCTGGTGGATCATAACGAACCCCGCCAGGCTATTGCCGCACTTGAAGAAGCCGAATTGCTTGAAATTCTTGACCATCACCGCCTTGGCAATCCCTATACCCATCAACCAATCCGTTTTACGGTGGATACAGTGGGATCAACTTCCACTTTGGTGGCCGAAATGACCGCTGAAGCGGGCCTCTCCATGCCCCCTGCATTGGCAGGTACGCTTCTTGCTGGACTTTGTTCTGATACTCTCATCCTGACATCACCAACGACCACGCAGCGTGACAAAGTGGCAGCAGACCGATTATCCCGCTGGGCATTTGTCGGCGGGAGCCCGCTCAAAGGCGAAACCATAGAATCTTATGGCAAGGCTGTTCTAAGCGCAGGCGCAGGGCTTTCAAACCGTGACCCGAAGGATGTGGTCAGTACAGACATCAAACCCTTCGAAGGCGGCGGATTCAAATTTGCCGTGGCTCAAGCAGAAGTCACCGATATTCTGCAACTGACCGAACACCTTGAACCCCTGCAAAACGCCTTAAATGACCTGCGCGACAAACGTGGTTTACACTTTGCCATGCTCCTCGTTACCGATGTAGTCCGCGGCACCAGCCGCCTGCTCATTTCGGCCAATGCGCCCACCATCCTGGAAGACCTCCCCTATCCGCCGCTCTCCGATGGTACTCGCGATGCCCAGGGAGTGGTATCCAGAAAGAAACAACTTTTACCAGCTGTGTTAGGCCTATTGGAAAGATAATGATCCAAAAGCCAGATGTCTTCAGCATTCTAAAAAATGATTCGGCAACAGCCTCCAGCATGGGCGGTCTCATTTTCACGATTGCAGTCACAGGAATCATTTATGTGACGAAGGCATTGACAGGCATCGTGCCAGCCAACGTCAATCCACTGAATTTTATCTGGTTGACCCTGGCGGCCCTCATCTATTCCATCATTGTCATAGCGGTACGCGTACCCTATGTTACAGCAACCTTTGAACATGGCGTTGAAGTGAATGCCCAAATACTCAAAAGCTCTGTTTTCAGAACCGTCTGGACACTCCACTTGCATTACATACACCTTGGTCAAACCCACGATGTGAAATTGAAGCAGCTTATAACTGAAAAGACCAAACTCATGCTCGAGAAAAAAGAACTGGCTCTGATCGTTGACCAAAGGAATCCAAAAAATATCCTGATACGGGACGTGTATTTATAAATGACTGCATCCATTCACCAGGCTTTATTTGAACTCGAAAAGAGCAACGGCTCTGCCGCGCTCTGCACGGTCGTAAAGAGCGAAGGCTCTACACCAAGACATGTTGGAAGCAAAATGCTGGTGTACCCTGACGGAAATTTTATCGGCACCGTGGGTGGCGGAGATCTTGAACATCGTGTCCTTGATGAGGCGTGGATGGCACTCGGGGATGGAAAGCCACGCTATTTACATTACAACATGGCCGACCCTTCACGCGGTGACCCCGGGGTATGCGGCGGTCAAGTGGAGGTTTTTGTGGAACCGATCCTTCCCCCACCTTTGCTTGTGGTTATCGGCGCCGGGCATGTAGGCAAAGCTGTTGTGCATTTGGCCAAGTGGCTGGGTTTCCGTGTGGCAGTGTGCGATGATCGTGCCGAGTTTTGCACCCCTGAAGCCACACCTGGGGCTGATATCTACCACCCCATTACCATGGACAAACTCCCTGAACACATCAAAATCGACTCTCGCACTGTCTTAATTCTGACAACCCGTGGTTCCAGTGTGGATGCGGTCGGGATGAAACCATTGCTGGATTCGACCGCTGGGTATATTGGTGTGATCGGGTCCAGGCGACGTTGGGCAACCACCGTGAAAGCATTGAAGGAAAAAGGGGTTTCAGAGGAAAAGATCGCACGAGTCCACTCACCGATCGGTTTGGAGTTGCAGGCGGAAACCCCTGAGGAAATCGCCGTCAGCATTCTGGCTGAGGTGATGATGGTAAAAGCCCAGGCGACGGGAATGCCAATGAAGGCGAAGCAGGCCACAGGTTAAGAGAGAGGCGTCTGCTTTTGAGTTGGGTATGCATGGGCGTTGAAAAATGTGCTTAAGCCCTGAAACGTTTCAGGTTGGAATTCGTAAAACAAATAGGAAAAACGGTTCTTGTAGCCGAAAGTCTGTTGGACTATAATCTGAACGTTATTCACTAAAAGGAGAGAAACATGGCTAGAATTTTTGATGTCATTGAATACCCAAATGAAATGAACGACGAGATCGTCCACCGCTTCCCCGAAGAAGGGTTTGGTGATTTTCGCATCGGTTCACAGGTGATCGTGCGTGAAAGCCAGAGCGCGGTGTTCTTCCGCGATGGTCAGGCTTTGGATGTGTTCAAGCCCGGGCGCCATACAATTGCCACGGCAAACATTCCACAGCTGATCGATTTTATCGGAAAGGCGTTTAACGACCGCACCCCCTTCCCTGCTGAAGTGTATTTTGTTTCGCGCAAGGAATTTGCGAACAAAAAATGGGGAACCTCATCTTCCATTTTGGTACCGACCCCGGGCACTGGTCTCGGCTGGCAGGTATTGACCGGGTACGGAACTTATTCCTTCCAGATCAAAGACCCGCAACAGTTTGTTACCCAGATCGTTGGCGCAACAGGATCGTATCGTTCTTCAGAGATCGAGGGTCGTTTGCGCGACATGCTGGTCTCAAAACTGGGTGACTTGCTTGGCGAGACTGCGCAAACCACCAACCTTACGGTGAAATTAAGCAGTTTGTTTGAAGAGTTAAGCGCGGGTGTTCGCGCCAAGGCGAAGGATGATTTTGAAGCCATTGGTTTGACTTTGAAGACCTTCTACATTGGCAGCCTCAAGCCAAGCGAAAGAGCGGTACAGGAACTGCGCGAACGCGCCGTACTCGACTCCAATCTTTATGCTCAATTGCAGGCGGCCGATGCGATGCGCGAAGCTGCCAACAATGCCAATGGCGGTGCTGGTCTGACCGCTGGCATCGGTGCTGGAATGGGGATCGGCAATTTGATGGGTCAGGCTTTGCAGGGCGGCATGCAGAACACCTCTGGTGGCGGCGCCGCTGGTGCAAAGATCGCCGACATTATGACCCCCGCTGAAGCTGCCCAGGTAATGAAAGTAACCGAGGATGACATCCTCGAAGCCATCAAGGATGGCAGCCTGAAGGCCAAGAAAGTTGGCAAGGCTTATCGCATCAGCAAAGACAACCTTGAAAGTTTCATGAATAGCTAAAAAATATACTAAAAAACAAACTCACCCCGAAAAAATAATTTTTCGGGGTGAGTTTGTTTTAATGCCTGGCTTTTTGCCATTGGCAAGATAAGTTCATGGGTCTTTACCACTTTGTCATTCCAACTCAGCCAGGACATCTGAAACCATATCCAACACATCGCCAGCCAGTACAGAGGCGGTGGTACCCAATGTGTCAGCGGCAAGTATTCCTGCACGGGCGTGGATGTATGCTCCGGCAACTGCAGCATCATAGGCGGAAAGTCCCTGCGCGCGAAGGCCAGCAATCAACCCAGCCAGCACATCTCCTGTGCCTGCACGAGCTAATGCAGGCGTTGCAACAGGGATGACGGTCCGTTGCCCATCCGGGGCAGCGACAATGGTAAATGCACCCTTCAAAACAACCACATGCCCCCACATTTTTGCATAACTGACGGCAACTTCTTCACGGTTGCCTTGAATTTTTTCCGTGGATAACCCAGTCAATGCAGACATTTCACCCGGATGCGGGGTAAGCACAGCCACATCGAACAACTTTTTATGCCAGTCCTTGATGCGGGCAATGTGTCTCAACCCATCTGCATCTATGACCATGGGTAACTTAATGGCAGGCAGAATACCTGCAACAAATTTCCCTGTTGAAGCAAAATCACCAAGGCCGGGTCCGATCAAAACAGAAGTGGCACGCTCCAGATTTTTCAGCACAGGGTCACGTGCTTTTTCAGAAATCGCTCCATTTTCATGGGGCAGCAACACCCAGATTGCTTCCAACAATCGGCCAGCAAGGGCAATGTGCAAGGGCTCCGGGACGGCCAGGGTCACAAGCCCAGCGCCAATACGGTATGCGGCTGTTGCTGCCAACAAAGCCGCCCCACTGTATGAGGTGGAACCAGCCACAACGAAAGCCGTACCAAATGTCCCTTTGTGCGAAGCGGGGGTACGTTCAGGCAAAAGCACAGCAACAAGTTCATCATCCGCGGCGTCGGTGTTGACCTCCTGCCACGAACTCAAACCATCAGGCAGTCCAATATCCACGACTTGCAACTCGCCGATAAATTCGAATGCAGGTAATTTGAGCAATCCGTATTTGGCTGCCGCCATCGTAAGCGTCAGGTCGGCTGGGAGGGTCTCCTCGGCGATTTCGCCGCTGTCACAATCAACGCCAGATGGACAATCAACCGCCACGACAAAAGGCGGAATTTCCATTTCAGAGATCATCTCTTTTGCATTTGAAAGGACAAGCGCCGCCTCTTTCTTAAGCGGAAGCCTGATCCCCGTCCCAAGCAGGCCATCCAAAAGAACATCTGACTCATTAAGAAAAACCGCCAGCGCTCGGTCGTCTTCAAAATCCGCCACTTCTCCCCCAGCCGCCAAATACGCCGTGACCAGGTCATCGTTGGCCGAATCACGCCTAACCAGATATGCATGCGTGGTCCAGCCTGCCTGCGCAAGCCATGTGAGAGCTACAAGTGCATCACCACCATTATTGCCTGCTCCCACCAAGGCTGTAACTTCCTCCCAGCCATTCTCCTGCCCCAAAGCATGGACCACTTCTGCAAGGCCGCGCCCTGCATTTTGCATCAACTGTGCATACGAAACCCCATTGGCATCTGCTTCTTTTTCAATGGCTCTCATCTGAGCCACAGTAACGAGTTTCATTCAACCTCCAATTTTATTTCAGGCGATCAGTGAGTTGCCCCAAATCGGCCAAGGTTAATTGGGAATTGCCGCGATAAACCAGCCGACCTCTTGTAAAGTCTTTGAGACCATCTGGCAAAAATGGACTTTTGCAAGAACTCTATTATATAATAACAATATCGTCAGGAATAAAAACAGGGAGCGAGGCAGCCATGAATTGGAAAATGCACTATGACGAGGCGGAGAAGATCATTTTCATTAAAACCAATGGCGTACTTGAGATCAAGTCCGCTACTTTGATGCGCAACGAAGGAGTTGAACTTATCAGAAAACACAACTGTATGCGATGCCTGCTTGACCATCGCGACATTTCGGAAGATGCGCTCGCCACCATGGATATTTACGAGCTTCCCAAACGCTATGCCGAGCTTGGGATTCCGCGCCAATTTAAAATAGCCCTGATTGTGCCTAAAAAACTGGAAACCAACCTGAAGTTTTACGAAACTGTCTGCCGCAACAACGGCTTTTTCGCTTCGCTCTTTGTTGATTACGAAAGCGCTCTGGATTGGCTGAAAAAGTGAAACGAATTCCGCAAATCTGCGTATAGAAAGAACAGTTTTACTTCCGACGAGTGGCTGATTCCGTGGAAATCAAAACCCAGTTTTTAGCCACTCCCAAATTCCGCGATAAGGATATATCGCTGAAAACGAGAGCCTCTAATGAACACCATTGTGCCAGCGATCGAAGTTCAAGGACTACGCAAATCCTTTGGGGAAAATCATGCAGTTCAAGGTGTCAGCTTCAAAGTAGATCAAGGTGAGATTTTCAGCCTGCTTGGCCCCAATGGCGCAGGCAAAACGACCACCATCTCCATGCTCTCCTGCCTGCTTCACCCCGATGAAGGTGACGCACAAATCATGGGGCATTCCATTTCCACGAACCAGCGCGGAGTCAAATCAGTGCTGGGAGTGGTGCCGCAGGATATCGCCTTGTATGAAGACCTGACCGCGCGCGAAAATCTGGTCTTTTGGGGAAAGATGTACGGCCTGCGTGGAACCGCCCTCAAATCTCGAGTTGATGAAGTGTTGGACGTCATTGGCCTGCGTGACCGCGCCAGCGAACGGGTTGGGAAATATTCAGGCGGCATGAAACGGCGTGTCAACATCGGTGTGGCGCTTTTGCACAAACCCAAGGTCATTTACATGGATGAGCCCACCGTGGGCATTGATCCGCAATCGCGGCGCAACATCCTCGACAGCGTGATATTGTTGAAAAACGAAGGCATGACCGTGCTGTACACCACGCACTACATGGAAGAAGCACAGGAGATTTCTGACCACATCGGCATTATGGATCATGGTCAGCTGATCGCACATGGCACCCACGATGAACTGGTCAAAATGGTCGGTCAGCAAACACGCATTGACCTGACGCTGAACGGAAACATGGATACCGTGATCCCCGCCTGGAAGGAACTGGCTGACGTTTCCCGCATCACCCTTAACGGAGAGTTGATCAGCGTCCTGGTTCAAGACAGCAACCTGACCTTGCCTCACCTCTTCGAAACGGCTACAAAATATTCTGCACGGATCACTTCGGTCAACATCAGCGAGCCGAACCTTGAGGCGGTTTTCCTGCACCTGACAGGGCGCGCACTTCGCGATTAAGGAATTTTGTCATGAAAGCATTCGACATCGCCCTGAAAGACATGACCCGTTCCTTTCGCAGCACATTCGCCGTTGTGTTTATGTTCGGCGTGCCGCTGCTGGTCACTGGCATGTTTTATTTTATGTTTGGCAACATCGCCGACGAAGGCGGATTTACCCTGCCGAAAACCAATGTGATCATTGCCAACCTTGATGAAGGCGGGCCGAAGTTCCAAGTGAACCCGAAAAACATCCCTGGTGGAAAAGAAGCCGACTCGATGGGTGATCTCATTGTCAGCATTCTGCAGAGCGATGACATGGCAGACTTGATCGAAGTCTCTCTGGCACCAAACGCAGAATCCGCCCGCAGTGCGGTGGACCGCCAGGAATCACAGGTAGCCATCATTATTCCAGCCGATTTCTCGCATCAATTCGCCGATGTGGATGGAAAAGCTGTGATCGAGTTTTATCAAGACCCAACGCTCACCCTCGGGCCCGCTGTGATGCGATCCATCCTCAATCGTTTTATGGACGGCATGTCGGGAGTGAAGATTGCCATCAACTTCTTCATGGATGAAGCACAGCCCGAACAGCTTGTTTTGACAGGCCAAGTGGTTGACCAATATCTCGAAGTTTCACTGGCAGAAAGCGATGATCCAGAGGCGGAACTGCTTGAGGTGCGCAACCCAGCCAACGGTCCAGAAAAGGAAGCGGATGAAAGTCAGAATCTATTATTAGGCATTATTGGTCCAATCATGGGTGGGATGATGGTTTTCTATGCCTACTACACAGGGACATCCACCGCGCAAAGCATTCTTAGAGAGGAAGAAGAGCGCACACTTCCGCGACTCTTTACCACCCCCACTTCACAAGCCACCATTTTGACAGGCAAACTTCTTTCAGTGTTCATGACCGTTTCGGTGCAGATCATTGTGCTGTTGATCGCCGCGAATTTGATCTTTGGAATCCAATGGGGTGAATTTACATCAGTGGCATTGATGGCGGTTGGAATTATTGTCAGCGCATCGTCGTTTGGTATTTTTGTAAATTCATTTTTGAAAGACACGAAACAGGGAGGGGTGTTATTCGGCGGTATTTTGACGGTGACTGGCATGATGGGCATGATCAAGATCTTTGCCATGAACTCGGCCATTGCCAACAAAATGGGCGACACCATTTCACTGCTGGTGCCGCAGGGCTGGGCCGTTCGCGGACTCATGCAAGCCATGAGCGGCGAATCCTTCAACAGCATTGCCTTGACGGTGCTGGTCTCGTTTTTGTGGGGTGCGGCATTCTTTGCCATCGGCGTATGGCGTTTCAACAAGCGGTACGCATAGGAGCCCGACATGATCCGCATTCTCGACATTGCTTTAAAAGACCTGCTGCAATTGATACGTGACTTCAAGACTTTCATGTTCCTGCTCATCATGCCGATCCTTTTCACGTTTTTGTTCGGATACGCCTTTGGAGGGTTCGGCGGCAACGAATCCGATTCGCGCGTGCCTGTTGGATATCTCTCTCTGGATGACAGCTGGGTGACCGAGGAATTGCACGATCTACTCAAAAACTCTGAAGTGATTCGTCTGGATGAAAATGTGTTCCGTTCCGCCTCTGACCTGGAAAAACTGGTTGCAAATGGGGAACTTGCCGCCGCCATCATTGTCCCCGATGGGTACGGCAGAGCAGTGTTGAAGGATAAAACGATCCGCCTCACAGTGCTGGCGGATACAAATACCCAGGCTTGGATGACGATCGAGGCTGAAATATTCACCGCAGCCAGCCGTGTGGATGGAGCAGTGCGTACCGCTGGCATCATGGAGCAATTTAAGATGGAAGGCGTGCCTTTTAATTACGCCTTTGATGAAATTCTAGCCGCATGGGATGAGCCGCCCATCACCATTGAAGAAACGTCCAGTCTTGTGATCAAAGAGGGCGAAGAGAACAACGCATTGGCACATACTTCACCAGGCATGATGCTGCAATTTGCCATTGCAGGCCTGCTGACCGCGGCTCAGGTCATTGTTACCGAGCGCAAATCCCGCACACTGCAAAGGTTACTGACCACGGACACGCGCCGTATTCAAATCATAGTGGGTCATTTTCTGGCGATCTTCTCGCTTATCTTTACCCAGTTCCTCATCTTGATCTGTTTCGGTCAATTCGCTTTGAAAGTGGATTATCTGCGCCTGCCTTCGGCAACATTGCTTGTAGCCTTTACCGCGGCGCTCTGTATCTCCGCGCTGGGCTTGCTGATCGGGATCCTCGCACGCACCGAGGAACAGGCCATTACCTTCTCGCTGGTACCGATGTTCGTCTTCTCTGGCTTGGGCGGCGCATGGGTGCCATTGGAATTTACAGGAGAAACCTTTCAGGCCATTGGCCACATCTCACCCGTAGCCTGGGGCATGGACGGTTTTGAAAACATCGTTGCCCGCGGGCTTGGGTTTGAATCAGTTGTAATACCCTGCCTCGCACTGGCAGGGTATGCACTTGTCTTTTTTGTTCTGGCCGTCTGGCGGTTGAACGCAACCGAGGAAAAATAAAATTTGGATCACAAAACGACCTGTCACCCCCACAGGTCGTTTGCAATATCTGACATTCCCAATTCAATCAATTTCTGTTTGGTTGGGCGGCCTGTCCTTACATCCCACCCGCGAGTTTCATAATAAGCCGAAAGCATGCCTTCAATATCAGGGACAAATCCCGCTGCGCCACCTTCTTGATGCGGCTCAAGAAAGGCCTTGGGCAATTTATCATTTGCACGGGTGAGCCCCATGCGATTGTTGATGGCGCGTTTCAGGTTCCACCCGCGCTCGCCTGAACGCATCAAATCAACAATGGTCCAATTCAAATCCAATTGCGCATTGAGTAACTGCACTTGTGTTTCTGGCGGCACATTGGCAAAGATACAGATCAAAACGGCATTGAAATGAGTACGCCAGTCTTGATGCTTTGCCACATTGGCGGCTTTTTCGGCCTGCGCATGGCGATCAAAATAGGTGATGCCGATCTCGTCGTAGGTATGGCCGAAATCCACAAAGAAATAATCTGATTGGTTGTGGCAGGCTCCACGCGGACTGGTGGCGTAAGAAAGGGCCATCCCTGAAACCCCGCGCGGATCGTGATATGCCGTTTCAAGCCCATTCACTTGAATGGCTTCATCTTCAGCGTCAAAGGCTTTGCCCAAAGCCCGAGAGCCTTGCGCCATAAGGTCGCCGATCCCCTCGCGGCGGGCAATCATTCGAAGCAGCTGCCGCGCAGCAAGGAAACTTCCCCATGTCAGGTCCAGCCCACCCGTATCCTGAAGCGTTATCTTGCCCATTTCAAACAAGTGGAATGCAAGACCGATGGTATTGGATGCGCTGATGGCATCCATTCCATATTTATCGCACATCTCCCCCAAGCGAACCACATCATTCAGGTCGCCGATCAAAAGATTGGGGCCAAACCCAGCGATCGTTTCATACTCGGGGCCTTTTCGTTTTGCTCCGTCGCCTAAATTTACAACACGTCCGCAAGCGATCACACATCCCTGGCAGGCACTGGTGCTGACCAAAATACTTTCGGCCATTTTCGAACCCGAAATATGATCCACCTCTTCGAACGAACCTTTGTGATAATACTTCGCTGGCATGGAGCCCAAATACTCGGCGTAGTTTGCCACACCGGATGAACCAAGTTCATGCAGGATCTTTGCCTCATTATCCTGTTTCAAGGTTCGGTTGGCCTCAGAACGCGCCTGTGCGTATTGCGCGGTCACTTCGATCTTGTTTTTTCCGTGAACCGCAACCGCTTTGAGATTCTTAGCCCCCATCACAGCGCCCAGACCCGTCCGCCCTGCCATGCGCCCGTGGTCGCAACAGATCGAGGAATAATAAACTCCACGTTCACCTGCTTCGCCGATCACCGCGACTCTTGCGGCTTTGACTCCAACTTCCTCTTTGACGATCTCCTGTGCCTCATACACATCTTTGCCCCAAACACGCGCCGCATCGCGGACCTCGAACCTGCCTTCTTCGATCCAGAGATATATGGGGCTTTGAGCTTTTCCTGTAATCCACAACCCGTCATAACCAGCCTTGCGAAGTTCGGGTCCCCAAAAACCGCCGATATGCGATTCCGCCCATAACTGTGTGGCGGGGCTTTTTCCACAGATCACAAAACGGCCTGTGGTGGGGCCGTTTGTCCCAGTCAATGGGCCGTTGATGAACAACAAGGGAGATTCGGGCGAAAGCGGGTCAAGTTCCTTTGTCAGGGTTGAGTATAAAATCCGCGCCGCGAGAGATGCACCGCCGAGAAAATCCCGTTCCCACCCTTTTGGGATGACAAATTCTTCAGTTGTGTTGGTAGTCAGGTTGATTTTTAATATCGGCAGCATATATCAATTCTTTCTTCTTTTTCTCACCTGTGAGAAAAAGAAGCTGGCAAGAAAAATTACAGAATATCCGTCGTCACTTCCTGCGCGCAGCGGACAAAATCAAGCACAGTCGGCACGTTGCGCATCATGTAGCCCATATTGCCCTGAACCTTCAACTTCATGGTCATCATGGCGGTCATGGGATTCATCTTACCCAACAGCACAGCCGTGATATTGCCGTAGGAAGAATTGAGGATAAAAGTCGGTTTTGGGTAGGTGGCGGCCGCGGGGTTGTAATCCACTTTTCTGCAGGCACCATGCCACAGGTCCAGATAGAACGTGAGCGGTTCCTTCAAATTTCCCTCTGGTTCGATATTGAAAAAAATATCGCCCTCCCAATTTTTGGCGATCTCACGGTACTTCTCATCAGAATTCAATTTGGCTTCCAACTCCGCGAGCCATTCTGCGCTGGGAAAAATTACAGACATGCCTGCCTCCGAAAAATAGTATACACAATTGTACCATTACGGATTTACACAAAATCCTTGCACAAATGCTAAAAATAGTCTATGCTTAACCCGCGGAATAAAACGTTCCGTGGCAATGAAACATTGCCAATCATTTTTATTTCTCTTGGAGGAGATAATGAAAAAACTTTTGACAATGGCCAGCCTGCTTGTAGTGGCATCTCTCATGCTCACCGCTTGTGGTGGTGGCGGCTCAACCGCAACCGACCTGCTTGGCGCCATCAAGGAACGCGGCTATATCCTCATTTCGACCGACCCGAATTATGAACCCCAGTCCTTCCTGAACACCGAAGGCTCACGCCCTTCAGACACCAAATGCCCCTCTGATGCATTGACCACTGCTGAAATGCAGGGCTTCGATGTGGATGTGGCCATTGCCGTCGGCGATGCGCTCGGTGTTGAAACCTGTTTTGCCACCCCCGGTTGGGACACCCTCACCGCTGGCAACTGGGCTGACAAATGGGATATGAGCGTTGGCTCCATGACCATCACCACCGACCGCCAAAAAGTGCTCGATTTCAGCGTTCCGTACTACTACACCCCCGCGGTTGTTGCAGTACTTGGCGACTCTGAATTCCAGGCTCTTGAAGACCTCTCTGGTCAGGCAATTTGTGCAGGTGTTTCCACCACCTATGAAACCTGGCTGAATGGCGGCGAAATTGGCCTGCCCGCCAGCTCCATCTACGCCAAGCCTCCTTCAGGCATCACTGTGGTTCCGTTGGAATCTGACCAGGAATGCGCCCAGGCGCTCGCCGCTGGCCGCACCGACTTTGCCGCCTACTCCACCTCAGCCACCGTTGTGAATGCGAATATTGCCGCCGGCATCCCCGTTCGTGTTCTCGGCAGTGCTGTGTACTCTGAAGACCTTGCCGCAGCGTTCGACAAATCCTCCACCCTGCCCACAGCCAGCCTGATCGCCGAAGTGAACAAAATCTTCGAAGCCATGCATGGTGACGGACGCCTGACCGAACTCTCGATGAAATGGTTCAGCGAAGACCTGACCCAGGCACCGAACAAGTAAACTGTTCAAAACAAAAGGAAGCGGCATGTGATGCCGCTTCCTTGCTATTAATTCCCTGTGGAGGAATTTTCTCATGAACCTTTTCGCCAAAGCAGAATCTGGCGCGCCTAAAACACAAGCCGAATTGTTGTTTGAAGCGCAACAGCGTAAAGAGCGTCATTTCCGTGCAAACGTGGCTCTAACCTGGGGGGTGTTATTGCTGTTGCTTGTATTTTTATTCAGCGGCCCCATCAATGTAGATACAAACTTCATCAAGGAAAACATGCTGTTCATTGCGGGCGGCGTGGGCGAAACCATTCGTATTTCCATCCTTTCCATCATTCTCGCCACTTTTCTGGCTTTATTGGCAGCGCTCGGCAGGCTTTCCACGTTTCCGCCGATTTATGCGCTCAGCACCTTTTATGTTTCATTGATCCGCGGTACCCCGCTGTATTTGCAGATCATGTTTTTCTTCCTGGCCCTTCCGCAGCTTGATATCCGCCTGCCTGGGCTTTGGGCGGGCGTCATTGCGCTGGGATTAAACTACGGCGCGTACATGTCTGAAATTTTCCGCGCGGGGCTGGCTTCTGTAGGCAAAGGGCAGAGAGAAGCCGCAGCAGCGCTGGGCATGACCCCAGGTCAGACGATGAAGCGTGTGATCCTCCCTCAAGCCATGCGTTTCGCCATTCCACCCACGGGAAACGAATTCATCGCCATGACCAAAGATTCCGCGCTGGTTTCAGCCACGGGCTTTGTTCACGAGTTGACCTGGCGTGCCGTCAAAGTTGGGCGTGCACAATTCCACAACCTTGAAGCCCTGATCATGGCCGCCATTTTTTACTGGGTCATGACCATCATCCTTTCCTATGTTCAAGGTGTCATTGAAACCCGCCTTTCCAAGGGAGATAGATAACATGACATCCTCCATTGTAAAAATATCAAACCTTGATAAATATTTTGGCCGTTTGCACGTTCTGAAAAATGTCAGCCTTGAGGTTCCTGAAAGACAGGTCGTATGCCTCATTGGCAGAAGCGGTTCAGGAAAAAGCACGCTCCTGCGCTGTCTTAATTTCCTTGAAGAACCCTCTCATGGCACCATTGAGGTGGATGGCGTTCGTGTGGAAGGCGGCGAAAAGGGGTCCCGTCACCGCCAGCTTGTTCATGATGTGCGCCTGAAAACAGGCATGGTCTTTCAGGAATTCAACCTGTTCCCCCACATGACCGTTTTGGAAAACGTGATCGAAGGCCCGGTCATCGTCAAAGGAATGGATCGCAAAAAAGCCATTGAGCTTGGCGAGCAAAACCTTGACAGCGTCGGCATGCTTTTCAAAAAAGACGAATACCCCATGCGGCTTTCGGGCGGCCAGAAACAACGTGTGGCCATTGCCCGCGCACTCACCATGGAGCCGCGTGTCATGCTCTTCGATGAACCCACTTCAGCCCTTGACCCCGAACTCATTGGCGAAGTGTTGAACGTGATGAAAAAGGTGGCACTCGAAGGCATGACCATGATCGTCGTCACACATGAAATGGGCTTCGCCCGTGAAGTTGCCGACCGTGTCATCGTCATGGCAGAAGGTGAACTGATCGAAGACGCCACCCCTGATGACCTCTTCAAGAATCCGAAGGACCCGCGCACAAAAGCTCTTATTGACCGCTACCGCTCCGGAGAAAACTAAATGCCCATAGCGATCACCCGCAAAATCAGTCCGCGCTTTAACGAATGCGAAGTAACCCACATTGAACGCACCCCCATCGATCTGAATGTGGCTCGTGCCCAGCATCAGGAATATGTTCACGCGCTGGCCGCCCTGGGTTGTCAGGTGATTGAATTACCCGAAGAGCCCGACCTGCCTGACTCGGTATTTGTGGAAGACACAGCCTTTATCCTGCCAGAAGTGGCGGTCATCACCCGACCTGGGGCTGATTCTCGGAAACCCGAAACAGAATCCATCATCCGTGCATTATCGTCGTACCGCCCGCTTGTCCACGTGACAGAGCCTGGCACCGTAGATGGTGGTGATGTGCTCGTTTTGGGAAAAAACATCTACATCGGCAACTCCACTCGCAGCAATGCAGATGCTGTACGCCAAATTCAGCAACTGCTCGATCATTATGGCTACACCGTTACCGCTGTGGACATGCATGATTGTCTGCACCTAAAAACCGCCCTCACCAAAGTGGATGACAAGACCCTGCTCATCAACCCCAACTGGGTGGACACCTCCCACTTCAAAGGCTTTGACTGGATCGAGGTGGATTCCGCAGAACCGTTTGCGGCAAACTGCCTGCCTGTTGGCGATGGAATTATCTTCCCCACAGCCTTTCCAAAAACAAGCAAAAAACTTGAAGCAAGAGGATACAAAATTCAGGCTGTCAACGTGGCTGAACTGGCAAAAGCGGAAGGGGCCGTCACCTGTTGCAGTTTGATCGTGTAAGGTCAAGTTTATCTGCTAAAATCTCTATCATTTAGTGGTAGAGATTTTTTTATCCCAATTCAAAAAAGCGGCTTGAATATCCATGAAAAAGACAAAATCCGCATCAGATGAAAAGCAAAATGCCCCCGAGGAAAAACTTCCAAGGCGAAGCGATGTACTCCTTGATGCGATTGCCCAGTCTGCTGTAAGGCTGCTGGAAGCCCCTGATTGGAAAACCGAGATCAATGACCTCCTCAAATTGCTTGGAGAGGCTACACACGCCAGCCATGCCTACCTTTTCGAAAACCACCTCGACGAAAACGGCAATCTGGTAACCAGCCAAAAATACGAATGGACTGGCCCAGGACAAACCTCCGAGCTTGATAATCCCGACTTTCAAAACGTCCCCGTCCTTGAAGAAGGACTGGCAGCCTGGTATTCCGTGGTGAGTCAGGGCAAACCTTTCTACAACACCACAAAGATATTTGAAGAAGTATGGCAGGACACTCCCAGCCGCCAGGATATAAAAACGCTTTTGGATGTACCCATTTTTGTAGATGGCAAATGGTGGGGGGTGATCGGATTCGATGATTGCATCCGTGAGATGGCGTGGACAAAGGCCGAAGTACATGCCATGCAGGTTACCGCCAGCATGTTGGGGTCAGCCATTAAACGCCAGAAAATAGACACCGCATTGCGCGCATCAGAAGAAAAATTCCAAACAACCTTTCACCACACATTTGTACCCATGGTGATCGGCCGCCTTTCCGACAAGTCAATTGTGGATATCAACGAGGCGTTCAGTCAGGAAATCGGCTTTAGCCGCGAAGAAGCCATAAACCACAAAGCAAGCGACCTAAACCTCTGGGCTGACCCTGACGAACACAACAAACACCACCAACTCCTTCAAGAGCAGGGCTTCATTCGTGAATTCAAGGCGAGATACAGGCGCAAATCGGGCGAAGCAGGGGTAGCCTTATTATCGGTTGCACCGATTACAGTCAATAATGAAGCATGTGTACTCTACACGCTCTACGACATCACAAAAATAGATGAATTATTGATCGAGTTACAAAATAAAAATAATGAACTTGAAAGCTTCACCTACACTGTCTCACACGACCTGAAAGCCCCGTTGATCACCATTGGCGGTTTTGTAGGCTATCTCGAAAAAGACATCCTGAATGGAAACACCGCCAAGGCCCAAAAAGATATTCAGCGCGTAATGGATGCAGTCATCAAAATGCAGCGTCTGCTCAACGAGCTGCTTGAACTTTCAAGGATCGGCCGATTCGTTAACAAGCCTGAAAACGCGAACATCGGTGATATTGCCAGAGAAGCCTCAAGGCTGCTTCACGAACAAGTGACCAGCAACAAGGTCAAGGTCATTATTGAGAAAGATCTTCCCAGCATGGAAGTGGACCGCCATCGCCTGGTCGAGGTGTACCAAAACCTGATCGACAATGCCATCAAGTTCATGGGAAACCGCTCAAACCCCGAGGTCAAGGTTGGTTCTTTTCAACAAGAGAACGAGCAGATATTTTTCGTAAAAGACAATGGCATTGGCATTGACCCGCTCTATCACGAACGCATCTTTGGCCTTTTCAACAAACTGGATGCTGGGACTGATGGAACAGGGATCGGGCTTGCACTCGTAAAACGCATCATTGAATTTCATGGGGGCAGGGTTTGGGTTGAATCAGAGTCTGGAAAAGGCACGACCTTCTGCTTTACATTGACGGCACGCACGTAACACAACAGGTGTGATATGGACGATAAATCTGGCTACAAGGAACCGCTTTCCTCGCAATTGAGAAGACGCGTCTACGGCAATGAAGAGCAAATCGCTGAAACGGTGCGATGGGTGGCCTATTCCTCCCTTTTCATTCTGCTGGTATTGGTTATTAACCAGTTATTCAAGGGCAGGTACATCCAAACCCTGGTAATTCTGGCGGGCACCCTGCCCATCATCATATCCCTGCTGATGATCAAGAGCGGAAAGCTTTCTCTGCCGATCTCTATTTTTGCCACTGGAACCATAATACTGCTCACTTACATCTCCACAGTTGGCAACGGGATCCATGATGTGGCGAATATGGCTTTTCCGATCATTCTGATTGTGACAGGGTTGATTCTGCGCGGCAGAGTGCTGCCCTACCTGACAGGAGGAATCATTTTATGCCTCGGGTGGCTTGTCTTTGGCGATATGCTGGGACTTTACAAAGCCGACACAGAATTGGCCAGCCTGCCCGAGGATTTTCTTTTTGCCAGCGCGATCATCCTGGTTACCAGCAATGCAGTGCATCTTTTAGTGGAAAACATCAGGCGCAGTTTAATTCGAGCCAGGGAGGAAATCGCTGAAAGAGAAAAAGCGGAAATGGAACGTGAAGAACTTGTCCGTCAGTTGAAACTGAAAAACCAGGAATTGGACCGCTTTGCGATCACTGTATCGCATGACCTAAAGACGCCGCTTATTACGATCACAGGATATTTGGGATATCTGGAGAGGGATGCCTTGGCAGGGAATATGGACAGGGTTCATAAAGACATCAGTCAGGTGAATGAAGCGGCGAAAAACATGGGGAAACTGGTGGATGAAATTCTGGACTTATCGCGAATTGGGCGCATCATGAATCCGCCGCGGGAGGTGGACTTTGCCGAGATCGTAGGAGAAGCGCTCAAGGCATCGAGCGGCCTATTACAGGAAAAACAGGTCAGGGTTAAGGTGGGAAGCGAATTCCCCATCGTGTATTGTGATTTTGCACGAATCGTTCAAGTCATCCAAAATCTGGTGACAAACGCCGCCAAATTCATGGGGGAACAGCCTGTGCCAGTCATCGAGATTGACACGGAGGTGAGGAATAACGAGCGTGTCTTTTTTGTGCGGGATAACGGGATGGGGATTGACCCAAAATATCATGAACAGATCTTTGGGTTGTTCAACAAATTAAATGCAAAAGCCGATGGGTTGGGAATTGGGCTGGGGATCGTCAAACGCATTATCGAGGTTCATGAGGGCAGGGTTTGGGTTGAGTCGGAAACTGGAAATGGAGCGAGTTTTTACTTTACCCTGCCAGATAAGCCCCTTTTGTAAACAAAACGTCCCCATTTTGATAATGGGGACGAGGTGTGCGCTGGAGAGGACTTGAACCTCCACGTCTTGCGACACATGGCCCTCAACCATGCCTGTCTGCCAGTTCCAGCACCAGCGCGTAAGCAGGGCGTATTATAATCGGCTTGCTTTTCTTGTCAAGCATAATTATCACAGGAGATTTCTATGGCTCGAATCGTTGTAGACGCAATGGGAAGTGACAGTTACCCTGTTCCAGACGTGGAAGGGGCGGTGATGGCCGCACGTGAATATGGAGCGGAGATCATTCTAGTGGGCGATGAAGCCAGGATCAAACCTGTATTAGCCACACAAAATACGGAAGGGTTGAAGATACGCATCGTCAACACACCCGAAATGTTGACGATGGAAGACAAAGGTGAAAATTTGGTATTGAAGGCACGCGCAAAGGACGCGAAGACTTCGATGGCAGTGGGCATTGACCTCGTGAAGAATGGCGAGGCCGACGCATTTGTAACTGCAGGCAACACTGGAGCGGGTATGGTGACCGCGCTATTTCGCTTGGGGCGCATCCGTGGTGTAGACCGCCCTGCCCTGGCCCCCATCTTTCCAACAGCAACAGGCACGTGTGTTGTGCTTGATATCGGCGCGAACCCCGATTGCAAAGCTGAGAATCTCTATCAATTTGGAATCCTTGGAAGTATTTACGCTGAGAAGGTACGTGGTGTAAAAAGCCCGAAGGTGGGCCTGGTTTCAAATGGCGAAGAAGAAGGCAAGGGCAATGAATTGGTAAAGGCAGCCACGCCTTTGTTCAAGGCTTCAAAATTAAATTATTTTGGAAATGTGGAAGGCAAGGAAGTGATCGGCGGCAAAGTGGATGTGGCCGTGACTGACGGTTTTACAGGGAACGTGATGTTGAAATCCTCGGAGGCTGTCGCCAAGTTGATCACCGATAAAATCCGAGAGATCATCAAGAATGGAAGCATTTTGACGAAGATCGGAGGAATGCTTGTTCGGCCTGCTTTGGGAGCCATCAAGAAACTGTTGGATCCCAGTGAGCAGGGAGCGGCGCCTTTATTGGGCGTCAACGGGCTGGTGTTCATCGGTCATGGCCGTTCGGATGCCATCGCCATTAAGAATGCTGTCCGCGTGGCTAAACATGCCGTGGATGTAAAAGTGCTGGACGCAATGAAATCTGCCATAGAAGAGAGTTTGAAAAGCTAAATGAAAATCATCAAAAACGAGAAATTGATCGAACGCAATGGAAAAATCGGCCAATGGATGAGCCTTGCCTCTCTAATAGTGCTTGGGCTGGGCTTGTATATTTCTTTCAAAATGCCCGAATATTTTGTGTATTCGATCGTCTGCCTTGTGATCGGGTTTACGATGACCCAGATCAGCATTTACATGGGCAACCGCTGGGGCAGGTCGCCACGCGCGGATGAGAAGTTTGACGCAGGGCTAAAAGGCTTGCACAGCGATTTTGTGATCTATCATTTTTCATCGCCTGTTTCACACCTGCTGATTGGGCCTTCAGGGGCATGGGTGTTGCATCCGCTGCACCAGCGGGGGAAGATCTCTTACCAAAAGAATCGCTGGAAGCTGAGCAATGGAGGGTTTCTACAGGCCTACATGAGCGTCTTTGGTCAGGAGGGTTTGGGTCGCCCTGAAATAGATGCTGAAAATGAAGTGCAGGCGTTGAGAAAATTTCTCGCAAAAAAAATGGACGAATCCACCATCCCTGAGATCAAACCCATTTTGGTCTTCACCAATGATGAGATCGAAGTGGATGCGGGCGATTCTCCCATCGCGGCCATGCGTTTGAAACAGCTTAAGGAATTCATGCGTCAAGGCGGCAAGAATCGGTCACTTTCCAACGAGCAGATCAAGGCGCTGAGTGACGCGCTGGAATCCTAGTCACATCCTGCTACAGAGGATTCCATGAAGGTATCTGAAAAAATCGGGGTGACCCTTCTCATCTGGGTCATTCTGGCAGGCATGGCTTTCTTTCGGCTGAAGGCGTACGGAAGTATCAATCTTTCTGTGGCCAATGCGGATACGCCCAGTTATATCGACGAGGCCGCACCTCCCCTCTTTTCAAGGGATATGCTCACCAGAAGCCGTCTTTTCACCACAAACCTTGTTTATCATCTGGCAAAGGTTCAGGAGTGCGAATTAACTGCCATCAGCCACCCCGCCCTTGGGCTTGAAACCGAGCGGGCGGTACAGCCGTGCTTTACAAGGATTGCCCTGTTGCAGAACCTGCTTTCCATCCTTGCCTGGAGCCTGCTGGCATTGACCGTAGCCAGCAAGCTTACGGGCGGATTTGAAAAGCTGTTCGCGGCAATCTCCATCACCGCATTTGGTTTTACGCCTGCCATCGCAGACTGGGACAGCATCCTCGGCTCTGAGTCATTGACCTTTTCGCTGTTTGCCATCAGCCTGGCCTTGTTGCTGAAAATTTGCTTCACTGCCATTGAAGAAGATCAAAGGCCGACCTCAATTCTGCTAACCATCCTGACCCTGGTTTCACTGGCCCTGTGGACTTTTACAAGAGATTCGAACGTGTATGCCCTTGCTGTGCTTTTCGCGTTTTTGGCCGTGTCACTGGTGATTTTTCCGCGCCTGCGCAAAAACAAAAGCGTACTCGTCATCAGTGCGGTCATTCTTGTTCTGACAGTTGTAGGGTTGCAAAGCGCCATGGAAAGCAGGCGCTGGAAAAAACCGCTCACCAATGTGTTTGCAGAGTTCATTCTGCCATACCCAGCCCGCGCTGAGTTTATGACGGGCATCGGCATGCCAGACCCCAAATCTGCTGAATACCCAACCTGGTTCAGAGAAAACGCACCACGGGCCTATGCCCGCTTCCTGCTTGCTCACCCTGGCTACACACTTACCTCATTCATCTCGAATTTGGGGGGCATTTTCTCTGAAAACACACAACCCTATTTCTTCTCGGAGCAAACAGGCACAAGAAAGGTTTTGAATGCGCTCAACGATATTCTGCATCCAAACACCCATCTCGTTTTTATCCTCGATCTGCTGTTATTGATGGGATTGGTCGTTTCAGCGATCGCCCGAAGAAATGGGGAATTCGGCGCCTGGGCCTGGTTGAGTCTTTGGCTGATCGCCAGCGCATCGGCAATGATGGTTATTAATTTTTTTGCCGACTCCATTGGCGTCACACGCCATACCATGCTGGCAGTGGAAATCTTCCGATTAATGCTGTGGATATTTTTAGCCATCCTCTTCGATCAAGCCAACCGCCCTTTGAAATCTGAAAAGGGATGAATGCGGGAGCGGCAAAAAGATGGTGAAGTCACAAACTATTCTTGTCAGCCACTCTCATAAACCCGCACGGCAAGCGAAACAAACTTTTCATGGTACACTTGTTCTAATATGACCTCAATTGTCTCTCTGGATATCGAAACCACTGGCCTCGACGAAAACCGCGAGGCCATTATTGAAATTGCCGCCGTAAAGTTCAATGGCCGCCGCATTGAAAGTGAATTCAACACGCTGATCAACCCCGGCAGGCACATTCCTGATTTCATTACCGGGCTGACAGGCATTGACGATGCCATGGTACGGCAGGCACCGCGTTTACGCGACATCGCCAACGACCTACTCGCCTTTGTTGGTGACGCACCCATTTTGGGTCACAATGTGAAATTCGATATCGGTTTTCTTCGCAAGGCGGGGTTATTCGAATATCAGCAAACCATAGATACCTACGAACTCGCCTCGGTGTTGATGCCCACCGCCAGCCGTTACAACCTCGGCTCGCTGGGCCAGCAACTCAATATTTTGCTCCCTGCCACTCACCGCGCATTGGATGATGCCCGCGTCACGCAGGCGGCTTATGTCCGTTTGTTTGAAATGGCTAGTGAACTTCCGCTCGAAACCTTGAATGAGATCGTGCAGCTCGGCGATTTTGTGGATTGGGATGCGGGCTGGGTCTTCCAACAGGCATTGAAACAACGCGCCAAGGAAGCACCCAAAGCCAAACGAGCCAGGCTCGCCTCTTTTTCTGGACCGATGTTTGATTCAGCAAAACGAGAATCAGCCTCCATTCAAAAGACCGAAGAGCCGCTTCCGCTTGACCCTGAAGAGATCGCTGCCGTCCTTGAATATGGCGGGCCCTTCTCGCAATACTTCGAATCATACGAGCATCGTCCTGAACAGGTGGAAATGCTCAAAGCTGTGACCAATGCCCTTTCCACGGGCAACCATCTCATGGTCGAGGCGGGAACCGGTGTGGGTAAATCCTTCGCGTATCTTGTACCTGCGGCTTATTTCGCGGTTCAAAACAGCACCCGCGTGGTTGTCTCCACCAACACCATCAACCTGCAAGATCAGTTGATCAAAAAAGATATCCCCAACTTGAAAGCCGCGCTCAACCTTGAGAACCTGAACGCCACGGTGATGAAGGGCCGCGGCAATTATCTCTGTCCGCGCAAGCTCGAATACATGCGCTCGCACGGGCCGAAGGATGCCAATGAAATGCGGGTGCTCGCCAAAATCATGGTGTGGATGCTCGATAACGCCAGCGGCGACCGAAACGAACTCAACCTCACAGGCCCCACTGAACGCGAAGCATGGGCACGGCTTTCTGCAGAGGACGACAACTGCACCACCGAAACCTGCATGGGGCGCATGGGGGGATCCTGTCCATTCCAGCGTGCCAAACAAGCCGCGCTCAATTCTCATATCTTGATCGTCAACCATGCGCTTCTGCTGTCAGACGTGGCATCTGGAAGTAAAGTATTGCCCGAATATGATTACGTCATCATAGATGAAGCGCACCACATGGAATCGGCAGTAACAGGCGCATTATCTTTCCGAATGACTCAAAACGACCTCGAACGCATGATGAAGGAATTGGGCGGATCTTCGGCAGGAATTCTCGGCCGTATTTTGACCGATCTGCATGCCTCGCTTCGCCCCTCCGACTTTGGCCTGCTTCAACAAAAAATTAAACGCGCCACCGACCAGGCATTCCGCGTCGAACAGCTCTCTAAACAGTTTTTCATGAACCTGAGCGATTTCATTGCCATTCAGCGTGAAGGACAGCCGCAAAGCAATTATTCATGGCAAATGCGCGTCATGCCTGCCACACGCACCCTGCCCGGTTGGGACGATGTAGAGATGGGCTGGGGGCAGGTGGGCGAAACCATGTCACTGTTATTGAAAACCCTCGACGAACTGTACAAAGGCCTTGGTGATCTGATGTCGGAAGGCCATGACAGCGTGGAAGATATCATGGGAAGCTTGAGCAGTCTCATGCGTCGGATGACCGAGGCGGAAGCCGCATCCTCAGGCATGATGCACAAACCATCCAATGAACTGATCTACTGGGTGGAGGTCAATCCGCGCGGCGAAAGGCTTTCGCTCAACGCGGCTCCACTGCGGGTTGGTCCACTGATGCAAAAACACCTGTGGCATGAAAAAGCCAGTGTCATCATGGCTTCCGCCACACTCACCACACATGGAGAGTTTCAATACATCCGCAACACCCTCTCCGCTGAAGAAGTGGATACGGTTGCGCTCGGCTCGCCCTTCGATTACGAATCCAGCACACTGCTTTACGTGGCAAACGACATCCCTGAACCAAATATCCATGGCTATCAGCAAATGCTCGATAAAACC
This sequence comes from Anaerolineales bacterium, assembly GCA_035339375.1. Classification (GTDB taxonomy): domain Bacteria; phylum Chloroflexota; class Anaerolineae; order Anaerolineales; family Villigracilaceae; genus Villigracilis. The sequence goes on from DAOQID010000009.1 coordinate 35,677, forward strand.
ATCATCGCCACAGCCAAAGCCACAGGCGGGCGGATGCTCGTATTGTTCACATCCTATGCCGCGCTGAAGAAAACAGCACAGGCCATCACCGGTCCATTGGCACGCGAGGATATTTTTGTTTTTGAGCAAGGCGAAGGCGCTTCACCCAATGCCCTGCTAGAATCGTTCAAATCCACCGACCGCGCAGTGTTGCTCGGCACGCGCTCATTCTGGGAAGGTGTGGATGTGCCCGGTGATGCGCTTTCGGTCGTTTTCATCACAAAACTCCCATTTGATGTCCCCTCTGATCCCATCATTGCTGCACGCTCAGAACTTTATGAAGATTCGTTCAACGAATACTACCTGCCCGAATCCATTCTGAAATTCCGCCAGGGATTCGGCCGCCTCATCCGCTCTGCCTCTGATCGCGGCATCGTCGCCATTTTAGACCGCCGTGTACTGACAAAACAATACGGGCGTTTGTTCCTCGAATCCCTGCCGCAATGCACTGCAAGACAGGGAGCTGCCGCAGGGTTGGCCAAGATGGCAGGTCAATGGCTCGGGACGTAACAGTTCACAACAGCAAACTACAATAAAAGATCTTAAAAGCACAACGACATGGAGAAAAACTAATTCCATGTCGTTGTGCTTTATGGTTGCTGGATTCACAAGAGAAATTCAGACAGCAAGATTATCAAGGCTTAGGAAAGTCTCTACCACCTTGGGGTCAAAATGAGAACCCGAATCTTTTTGAATGCGTTCACGAATCTCACTTGGCGGCAACCCCTTGCGGTATGGGCGATCCGAAATAAGCGCATCCCACACATCCACAACCGAGAAGATCCGCGCTGCAAATGGAATCTCCTCTCCTTTTAGTTTGCGCGGGTACCCTGTACCATCCCATTTTTCATGATGACAGTAGGGAATGTCCAATGCAGGGTGTAGAAACTTGATCGGGCTTAACATCTCATAGGCATATACAGGGTGTTTCTGAATATGCGCCCGTTCCTCATCGGTAAGACTGCCAGGTTTGAGCAGAATGCCATCTGGGATTGCCATTTTACCGATATCGTGCAAAAGCGCTCCACGTGTGATGTGGAGCAAGGCATCATCATCCACACCCATGGCTTGAGCGAGGCGCTGTGTGAGCGCAGTCACCCTTTGCGTATGGCCTTCTGTCTCCTTGTCACGCAAGTCCAGTGCGCGCACCCAACCTTCCAGTGTGGCCTGATACGCGATCTCCAATTCAGCATTGCTTTCCTGTAGATCATCGAAGAGGCTGGCATTATCAATGGCCACAGCAGCCTGATTGGAAAACGCTGAAATCAAAGAGAGATCGTTGTTGCCAAAAATACCGGTATGAGCACGGTTATCCACATAGATCACACCGATCAAGTTATCTTTGATCTTGAGCGGCGCACATAAAATTGACCGCAAACGATACGCCGCCACACTGACCTGCCTGCCGAAACGCGGATCATCCTGCGCATTGGTTGTCAAAATTGCATTCCCGGTCTCAGCCACTTGCTGCACAACTGTATTGCTGATCGAAAAAACTTCCTGTGCCAGGTCTTCACGGTCACCACCACGGGCTACACGAACCTTCAATTCGCCATTCGGCTCGCGCAGCATCAACAAACCGCGCTCTGCTCCCATCAAGGCGATCAGCGAATCCATCACCATTTCCAGCACTCGCTTCAGCCCCAATGAAGAATTAATTGCGCTTCCTACGCCCACCAACGCCCCCACCTGACGTTCATACGTGCTCAAATAGCCAGTGATACTTTGCTTGAGTGCGGCCATGGTGCTGGAAATCTGTGTAAGGTCCCTCAGAATCAACGAAGTCTGACCATCTGTGGACCGTGCCAGATGCGAGATGACACGCAACAACATCTTGTTCATGTCATCCATTTGCTTTTGCATTGTCTGTGCTTCATTGGTATCAGCCATAACCGCTCTCCTTGATAAAACCAATTTCAATCCAGTATCAGATTATCACAATACTATAATTTGGGTAACACAATCGATTGCTGTTTTTGGTACTTTCCTTTTTTATCGGCGTAAGAAACGTCGCATTCTTCATCAGCTTCGAAGAACAAGACCTGCGCCAACCCTTCGTTTGCGTAAATCTTGGCAGGCAACGGTGTAGTATTCGAAATTTCCAGCGTCACATACCCTTCCCACTCCGGCTCAAACGGTGTCACATTGACAATAATGCCACAACGGGCATATGTGGACTTGCCCAGACACACAGTCAGCACTTTGCGCGGAATGCGGAAATACTCAACCGTGCGCGCCAGCGCAAAAGAATTTGGCGGCACGATACAAACGTCACCCACAAAATCCACCATTGATTTTGTGTCAAATTGCTTCGGATCGACCGTGGCTGAAAAAACGTTCGTAAAAATCTTGAACTCGTTCGCCACTCGAACATCGTACCCATACGAGGATACACCGTAGGAAATCACCCCTTCACGCACCTGACTGTCTACAAAGGGTTCAATCATTTTCTGTTCAAGCGCCATCTTGCGAATCCACTTATCTGGTTTCAAACCCATACCGATTCTCCTTGGGGCCCTGTCAGTTTTTTTGACAAAGGCATGAATATACTTTCTTGCAAACTGGCATGATTTTATAACAATTTTGTAAATATGCAATGCAAAATCATGTTTTATAATCTCTGCCGTAGTTCCACCAAGTAATTTATCCAAAATTCATAAGGAGTGAGAGAAATGAAAAAGGCTTTTGGTTTTTTGAGCAATGAAATCTTCCTCGGTACGATGATTGCTTTACTAAGCGCATTTACCGCCATCGCCAGCTATCAGGGCGCCATGTCTGATTCAGAGCAGAATAAGTATGAGATACTTGGCATGCAAACCCTGAATGACGGCAATGCCGAGTACTTGCGCGCCAACCAGGACATCACCCAAGACTACAACTACTTCGACAACTGGTATATCAACGCCGGAGAACGCCCCGAAATCGCAGAATACTACCAAACCAGTTTCTCAGAGCAACTTGCCGCAGCCATCGAACGTGACCCTGAAACCGTCTGGGATGAGCAATATTACACAGATATGTACACCGAAGCAACCGTTCTCTGGGATGAATCCGACACCAACTTTGACCTTGCGTCACAATGGGATGAGCGCGGCGATCAACTACAACTCGTCATGTTGATCATGGCCCTTGGTCTTGCACTCGCGGCTTGGGCGTCCCTGCTTGGCGCAGAAAGCACCATGCGCACCCTCTTCTCACTGTTCGGCCTGCTTGCATTCATTGCTGGCCTCTTTATCTACCTCACCATGGTCCCCACAGTTGGGTAGAACAGCATAACAAATCAGAAAGGCGGGTCGGCAACGGCCCGCCTTTTTTTGTTGGTATAATCCCAAACATGACCACAAAAACTTATCGGCAACTGCTCAATGAATGGCGCAAGGAACGCGATGAAACCATCCGCAGAGAAAATGGATGGCTCTCGCTTGCCGGGCTCTACTGGCTCAAACTCGGCAAAAACCAGTTTGGCGCCGACTCCAAATGCGAAATTCAATTGCCTGCCCGCATTTCACCTGTTGTAGGGTATCTTGAATACAACGGAAAATCAGTGAGCATGCGCACCACCGATGGTCATAAAGTGCATGTAAACGAAAAACTTTCAGATTTTGCCATTCTTCACCCCGATATTTCTGAAAACCCAAGCTTTATTAAATTTGAGGATATCTGCCTCGTGGTGATTCAACGCGGCAACAGACTGGGCGTACGCATGTGGGATAACCAACGCGAAGAGAGACGATCTTTCCCCGCCCGAAGCTGGTACGACATCGATGAGCAATATCGTATCCCTGCCACATTTACGCCGTATGATCGCCCCAAGATGGCTTACTTTCCAGATATAACAGGCGAAAAATCCGAATTCCCGGTGGAAGGTTATTTATCTTTCGAATTCGGTGGAAATCACTACCAACTGGATATCAACAAGGAAGATGACGGCACGCTTTTTGTCCGCTTCTGGGACCCCACCAGCAAAGATGAGACCTATCCCACAGGCCGCTACTTGATCGCAGATATCGAAGCCGACGGAAAAATTTTCATTGATTTCAACCGAGCCTACTCTCCGCCCTGCGCATTTACAGATTTTGCCACCTGTGTTTTCGCCCCTGAGCAAAACCATCTCGATTTCAAAGTATTGGCCGGAGAAACCTATCCACGCCGCGAAAACTAGGAATGTGTCAAAAAGCCTTATAAAAAACGCACCGCTTTTGGCGATGCGTTTTTGTTTTACACAAAAAGGTTCATGAAAAAATCTGGCACAAAGAAACCGCCTATGCCAAACCCCCATTTCAAAATACAACACACTACAAGAATCGCCAAACCCAAACTGAGCATCACATAATCCATGGGTTTGTATTGCAAGTCTTGACTCTGCAGCCATGTGCGGGGAGCCGTACCAAAAGCCCGCAAATCCATGGCGTCAATCACCTCTTCCCCTGTCACCGTAGATTGCATCACCACGGGAATGATCAATGGTGCAAGTTTTCGAAGGCGTGCCGCTATGCCGCCCTTCAACTTGTCTAATTCGTATCCACGCGCCCGTTGGGCATCCATTGTGATCATCAAATCACGGGCAAAGGTCGGCAGAAAACGAAAAGCCAGGTCCATCGTGAAGGAAAACTTATCCGAGGTACCCATCCTCTTAAAAGTGGTCCCATAAATAGTGGGGCTGACCGTGTAGGGAATGGGAAACGCCAGAATGGCCATGGTCAACATACGCGTAATCTGGTTGACGGCAAACCATAATTTTGCAACTGTAACTGGGATATCCCAGCCGATACTGGTAAAGGGAATTTTCAGAGGCAGGTTGAATATGGTTGGAGAATAAACGTTGGTCACCGTGTCAGGACCGCCTCGGCCGGATAGCAGGGCGTTCAAGCCGACGATAAAGAAAACGAAGACACCGATGAATATCCAGGCACGTCGGACATCCTTCCACTCGATTCGAGCAAGCAAATACAGGGTCAGCGAGCTAATGAACAGAGGAAAGATGATGCGATAGTCCCAGATATCGGGCAGGGTCAGCGCGAAAATAATGCACACCATGTAAATAAATCTTGTGCGCGGATCCAATCGCTGAATAAATGTATCGCGGGGACGGTACTTCCAGGTGACCAACATATGTTTTAGCGGCCTCTACGAGAAGCGACTGCGGCGAAAGCGATCATCAACACAGGCAGCAGGATCACCACGACTACGGCATTCCCAATAAAGGCCGGTGTGAAGTATCCAACCAGGGCTGTATTCCAATCAAGGCCGCCAATGAATTTTTCAGTGACTGAAGCAAACAACATACCCACGGCAATACCGATCAAACCGTAGATAATGGCCTTGATAATATCGCCACGAGCCTTGAAATCTTTGAGCATTGGCATCGCCAAGCCAGCGACCAAACCCATCAGACCATTTCCGAGGCTCCAGTTCCAATAGAAGCCCCACCCCATGGCAGCATCACCAAGGGTATTGCCGATGAACCCCGCAAGCAACCCAACCCAGGGGCCATACGCCGCGCCAAAAAAGATCAAAACGGCGACCGCCGGGCGGAAGGTTACATTACCAGCCGCCGGAAGGGGGAAGTAATTGGTGGCCAGTGACAGCACACCATACAATGCCGCGCCGATTGCACCATATACAACCTGGCGGGTTCCAAATTCCCAAGTACTTTTGTCGTTCATGATTCTCTCCTTTTGATTGGTATTCGATACGAGCTGACCCTATACCTAGATAAACCCTGAATCCGTCAATGCGTTTCAGGGAAGATCATGACACAAACCCGGCCAATGCTTCAGCGGGTAAAAACTTCTTCGTTTTTGCAAACAGGTCCAGGTTCAGGTGAAGAAGCGAAGTGGGGCGCACACGATACTTCATCAACAGGTCAATATCTTTCAAGACCTCCTCTGGTTTTCCATCTGCAACAACGTGCTTGTCTCCAAAAAGCAGCACACGGTTTGCATAGGTCACTGCCAGATCAACATCATGTGTAATGAAGAGGGTTGAGTCAAAATTGGCAGAGAGGATCGATTTTGCGTTATTGGAGGCGCTGCACAATGCATCCATAAAACGCGTGTAATTGGCAAAATCCTGTCCGGCAGTAGGCTCATCCATCACCATGATCTTCGATTGCATGGCAAGCACGGCGGCAATAGTTGTGCGCTTTTGCTGACCAAAGGACAGCCCCAAAGGCGGGTATTCTTCAAAACCTTTCAAGTTGACCGCGTTGAGGCTTTCAGTTACCGATTTGTCCATTGCCTCTTTGTCAAAAGCGAGATTCTTAGGCCCGAATTCCAACTCCTCTTGAACCGTGGGAGCGTACAACATATGAGTGGGACTTTGAAAGACAAACCCCAACACGCGCGCAATTTGGGCAACGCTCATTTTTCGGGTATCTTCACCCTGCACCAACACACGGCCTGAGGTGGGTTTTAACAACCCAATGGCATGCTTCACCAACGTGGATTTTCCAGCGCCGTTTGGCCCAAGGACAGCGATCAGGTCACCGCGATTGATGGTGAGGTTGACATCTTTCAAGATGAGCGGGTATTCATCGTCGTATCGAAAACTGACATCTTCAAAAACAACCAGCGGCTCATCACCACTTTCCCCTTTTTGAACGGGCGGAACATCGGCATGTTTTTTATCTTCCTTGACCCGCTGCACCACCCATTGAGCGGGGAGTTTTACCTGGGTATGGTCAATTTCTTTTGGCAGGCTGGTAATGCCACCCAAATACTTGATACGACCGCTCTCCATGTAAAGCAGGCGGTCGGGTTTCGCTTCGATGGAATCTTCCACACGATGTTCCACCAGAATGATTGTTTTTCCCTCATCTGCGAGGCTTCTGAATATCTTGAGGGCATCGTGTGCTGAGGCGGGGTCCAGGGAAGCAAGGGGTTCATCCAGCAGAAGTATGGAAGGGTTCATTGCAAGCAAACCAGCCAGTGCCACTTTTTGCTTTTCGCCCCCAGAAAGATTGAAGGTCTCACGGTCGCGCAAATATTCGATCTTCAAACGCTTCAGGGCCTGTTCAATGCGTGTTTCAATCTCATCATGCGGCAGGCCAAGGTTTTCGGGGCCAAAAGCGATCTCGTTATAAACATTACTGGCTACGATCTGACGCTCAGGGTCTTGCAACAGGGTGCCAACCACCTGCGCCATTTCGGCGATCTTTAGTTCGGTCACTTCCTTGCCATGCAAAAGGACTCGTCCACTGCGCTCGCCACGGTAGCTGCGCGGAACAAGCCCATTAATACAGCGGGCCAGTGTGGTTTTGCCGCAGCCGCTTGAACCTGCAATTAAAAGCAACTCACCCTGTTTTAGCTCGAACGAAATGTTTTCGATCGCAAGCTCAGGGCGAACACGGTACTTAAACGTTAAGTTTTCAACAACCAATGGAGTTTCGTTCATGGACAGGTTTCAGCACTCTCGGTTTTTAATGAATTCAATTGCATCCATCCTATTATCAAGACATTAAATGGGAATGTCAAGTAGGAGATTGAATCCCTTGAACAGGCTGAAAAGAGTTTATTTGGGCAAATCCCTTGGGAAAACCACCAAAAAGGCTGTGCCTTTCTGGATTTCTGACTTCAATTGAATTTCACCCTTCAAAACGTTAACAACAAGGTTATGAATAATGGCCAATCCCAACCCAGTGCCGCCACGAGCACGTGCTGTGGTGAAAAAGGGTTCGAAAATACGAGGTTGGTTTTCAGCTGGAATACCCTGCCCATAATCTTGAACGGTCAGGCGATAATTCTTTTCGTCGAACATTTCGATGGTAATGTCGATCAATCCGCCCGCTCCATTGGGATAGGCATGTCGTTCGGCATTGGTCAACAGATTGATCAGAATCTGAGATAGCCCGCCTCGATACCCCATCCATGCTTTTTGCGTGAGTGTCAATTTATCGTGGAATTTGGCCTGAATTTGACTACTCTTCAAGCCAACCATCATCAAGTCAACAGTTTCACGAATGGTTTCAGAAATGTCAAAGGTTTCAATCTCGTCCATTAACTGACTGGCGGAGACCTTTTTGAAATCCTGTACCAAACGATGAGCCCGCTCCACGTTGCGGCGCATCAATTCGAGCGATTCGGCAATATCTGCCGCACGCTGGGCAGTGATTTCGCTGGGCTCTGATAATTCACGAGCCATAATACTGACCGCTGTGTTAATTATTCCAAGGGGTGTATTGATCTCGTGCGCCACACCAGCCACCAGTTGCGTCAGAGCGCGTTGTTTTTCCACTTCCATCTGTGCTTCGAGGGTACGCCGCGAGAGGGTCTCGTGAAATTCGCGGTCGTTTGCAGCACGAGTTTGCTCACTCAATACAGAAAAAACTTCAATGATCTCCTCGGGGTCTGATTTGGCAATGATCTCCAACATCATTTTACGGTCAATCACAAGGAATTCGGCGTTTTTCGTCACGGTAACAGTCGCCTGACGAGGCTCCTTGCTCAACATCGCCAGCTCGCCAAATACCTGATGCACAGATAACTGGCCTACACTAACGATCCCACCCACGCTGTCTTCTCTCTCAATTTTCACTGCACCTTTGAGAATCAAATACATCGTCGCAGAGCGGTCACCCTGCCGAAATACGATCTCGCCAGTTTTACAGGCCACCCGTGGCGCCGACTTTGCGATCTCTTCCAATTGGTCTTTGGAAAAAGAAGCAAAGAACGAAAACTTTTGCAGAATATTTGGATTGAGCACAGGATTCTTTTTCGTCATTTTGCATGGACCTTCAAAACACAAGCGGATGCATGGCTTATCAATTACTCAGCACAGCATCCGCCTTGGGTTACATTTTCAAGAACGTTTCAACAAGAAAACCACTATTTCTTCTTCTTTGCGGCTTTCTTCGTCGTCTTTTTAGCAGGCTTGGCTGCAACCTTTTTTGCGACCTTCTTTACAGCCTTTTTGGCAGGCTTGGCAGGTTTTTTAGCGGATTTTTTCGCAACAGGCTTTTTAGCAGCGGCTCTCTTTTCGTCATCGGTGATCTTCTTCCATAGAGTGGAAAAGACCAAACCACTCTTGAAGGTCAATTCAAGCAGCAATCGCGGCATGACCATGGACGACTCACCTACATAGGCATAATCTGCTGTCGTCTTGGTCTTGACCGTCTTGACCAGAAGATTGCCCATTTCATCCATGGCTAGCTTGTGGCCCTCTGCCGTTTCAATGACGGGCTTCAATGCATTCAAACGATCATACAACGGCTTGATCTGGGTGGGATAGTCACTCACAATAAGGTTTCTATCAAAAATAAAACCAGTGACACCCTCGCCTTCCTGCGGACCAGGCTCACCAAACCAACCAATGCCATTCTCCAAAAAGTCTTTGCGAGAGCCAGAGTGCGTAACAATGTTATTTGTCGATTCCTCAGTCATCAACGCATACCAACTGGTAAACCACTGACGCACACCGCTCTTCACCAACGTGTACAACTTCTGCTCGCTCAATTCAACTTTGGTGAAGTAGCCTGAAATATCATAGTTATCAATAACCGAACGTTCAGGAGCAACACCAGGCTGCCCAGTACGGATGAACAACTGCACTGAATGTCCATTCGCCTCTTCACGGATGAATTTGCACAGTTCGAGACCAGCATGATCGTTTTCCATTACCACATCCACCAAAGCCACAGCCACAATCGGCTCTGTAGAGCCCTGTAAAGCCAGCGGACCCTTGAGCATTTCAATCGCTTCGGCCTTGCTGGATGCTGTATGAATCTTTACAGGCAAACCATATACCTTCACATCGCGCAAAGCCAGTTTGGTCACAGCAAGGACGTCGGGTTCATCATCAACAACAAGAATATTCCACTCATTAAAAAACATGTTTGGCTCCTTTTAGCAAATTTGGATTGATCGGTAAATCCGCCTTATTATATAAAGGCCCGCCGCCATACGAATGGTACACCAGTACTACGCACCCACAGCACTGATCAACGCATCGTAATCTGCCGAGATCACTTTGGGGGATTTGAAAGATTCGGTGATGATGGATGGATCCTTCATCCCATGGCCTGTGCAAACCACTACGATTCGTTTGCCTTTCGCTTCGAACTTACCGGAAGCTGACTCTGCCAACAAACCAGCCAGCCCCGCAGCAGATGCAGGCTCAACCCAAACCCCTTCCGCGGCCAATATCTTCTGTGTGGAAAGAATCTGTTCGTCTGAAACAGCAATGATCCTTCCATTGGATTCTTCCGCCGCCTGTAAAGCTTGCTCGCCGCGCGCGGGCTTGCCTATGCGAATGGCGGTAGCGATTGTCTCTGGTTTTTCAATGGGATGACCTAACACAAGTGGAGCGGCCCCTGCTGCCTGCACTCCCAGCACTTGGGGCAACCCTTTTTTATATTGTTTAAAACCCGCCCAATACGAAGTGATATTCCCCGCATTGCCAACAGGCAGGCATAGCCAATCCGGCGCCGAACCAAGATCGTCACAAATTTCAAAAGACGCAGTTTTCTGCCCTTCAATGCGAAATGGGTTGATCGAATTGACCAAAGCAATGGGCGTTTTTTGTGTAATTTCCACCACAAGGGTTAGTGCATCATCAAAGGAGCCCTGAATTTGGATGACCTCTGCCCCATAGGCAATGGCTCCAGCCAACTTCCCAACAGCCACCTTGCCTTCAGGAATCAGGACGATGGAACGGAGCCCAGCCCGAGCAGCATATGCAGCCGCAGACGCCGCTGTATTGCCTGTAGAAGCACAAATCACGGTCTGTGCACCACGGCCTACGGCCTCGCTGATGGCAGCGGTCATCCCACGATCTTTGAAGGAACCTGTGGGATTCAAGCCTTCGAATTTGATGAATAATTCACAGCCAAGTTCCCTGCCCAAACGCGGCATGGGAATCAGGGGCGTATTTCCCTCGAGCAGGGAAATTGTCTTTGTGTGGGCGGGTAAGTCAAGATACTGCCCATAGCGATGGATCAAGCCTTGATAGGTCATAGCAACTCCAGGTTAAGTGATGACACGATTATACCTATCGACACTGAAATTTACGAAAAAAGCAATTTTTGGCGGCAGGTATTATATAATGTCGCCATGCTAAAAATCCGAGTCCCCGCCACCTCCGCCAATCTGGGTCCAGGCTTTGATTGTCTGGGCCTTGCTTTAGATCTTTGGAACGAAATCACATTTGAGCCTGCCGAAAAGTTGACTTATCACGTCACTGGTGAGGGTGCCGAAAAACTTAATAAAGGCACAAAAAACCTCTTGACCAAATCGTATTCGAATCTTTATGAATTTTGCGGCAAAAAAGTGAGTCCCGTACGCATTTGCGCTCACAACGAAATCTTAATGAGCAGCGGGCTTGGTTCGAGTGCAGCAGCCATCGTTTCGGGGCTATTTGGTGCGAATGAAATGCTGGGGTCTCCACTCAGCCAGAACGAACTTCTCAAGTTTGCATCTGATATGGAAGGCCACCCCGACAATGTTGCCCCTGCCTTGTTTGGCGGATTGGTCGTTTCAGTAATGGCAGGAGAAGAAATCATTTCGCACAGATATGAAGTGCCTGAATTAACGATTGTCATTGTCAAACCCATCGTGGAATGGCTGACAAAAACCGCGCGGGCGGTCCTGCCAAAATCCGTTTCACGTGCCGATGCTGTGTACAACATCGGGCGCACATCGCTTGTAGTTGAAGCATTACGAACAGGAAACCTTGCACTTCTTCAAAAAGTAATGGATGACCGTATCCATCAACCCTATCGGTTAAGGCATATTTCCGGGGGGACAGCAGCATACAAAAAAGCCAGACAGTTTGGTGCAGCGGCACTCTCCGGTGCAGGGCCCTCGATCATCACCTTTGTTCCGCCTGATCATGCGGAATTGGCCAGATCAGAAATTGAGAGTGTTTTTGTAGAGCGAGGCATTGAAACCAAATCTGTCATAACGAAACCTGGAAAACAGGGTGCCCATCGGATATAGATCAAACAAAAAGTGGACTTCTAAAGAAGTCCACTTTTTGTTCTCAGCTCTTTTTAGTTTTTGATTTCGGCTTTGCCTTTGTTTTGGTAGAAGCCTTTTTAGCGGGCGAGGTTGTTAGTTTTTCTGTTGTTACTGTTGCAGCTTTTGACGCAGCAACAAAAGCGGGCTGCAATTCAACCTTTTCCTCTTTATAGGGATCACGCAGGTTGACCGGCTTGACATGAGAGTCCCGTACACGCAGGTTGAGCATCTCCACCATTACAGAAAAGCCCATTGCAAAGTAGACATATCCCTTGGGAATTTCAACACCAAATCCTTCAGCAATCAAGGTAAAACCGATCATAAGAAGGAAGCTTAGTGCCAGTATCTTGATGGTAGGATGTCTTTCTACAAAATCCCCAATGGGCTTGGCAGTGAATATCATAACAACTGCAGCGGCAACAACTGCAACAATCATAATAATAATGTTGTCTGCAATACCAACAGCCGTAATAACCGAATCGAGTGAGAAGACAATATCTAAAAGCATGATCTGAATGATCACACTGACAAAATTCGCCGCCACCTTTGCAGAAGCGGATCCCTCTTTCCCTTCCAATTTATCATGAATTTCGTGGGTGCTCTTCCAAAGGAGGAAAAGACCACCCAACAAGAGAATCAGGTCACGCCCGGTGATTTCGGCAACTTCGCCTTCAAAAAATGGAAGATGGAAAAGCGGCTCTGTCAGACCTATAATCCACGATAGAGAGAGCAATAACAAAACTCTGGTAATAACCGCAAGCGAAATACCGGTTGTTCTGGCCCGCTGCTGGTCTTCCTGGGGCAATTTGCCTGAAAGGATGGAAATAAAGATCACATTGTCCACGCCAAGTACCAACTCCAAGGCGATAAGTGTTACCAACGCAATCCACGATTCGGGGTTTGAAATCCAGCTAAAATCCACAGTTACAACTCCTGATGAAAATGATATGTAATTTTACCCGTATTTTATAACAGATTATCTCAAACTGAGGCAGTTCCATGCCACGGTATTTCGGGGCGAATTGTCCCATATCACTCAAGCAAGTTACGGATCTACCGCCCGCATCAGAGCCGAAATTTCAGGTTTGTTCGGGTCGAATTTGACGTACACCTTTTTGCCAATTGTCAGCTTCGGCATGGATTCATGAGCGAACATACCATAGGTTTCGGATTCAAAGGGAAAACCGG
>DAOQID010000009.1:48957-50875 GCA_035339375.1 Anaerolineales bacterium
CTCAACAAGAGCATGCTTACTTAAGAATTTTATTCCGTGCGGTATCCAACACAGCTTTTTCCGGTTGTTGCGGATCATAACGGACATATATCCTTTTACCCACCGAATATTTGTCCAGTGAAGTTGTCACAATCAAGGCATTACCTTCTGCCTTAAAAACAGGCCCATTTTTCGGGATAACATCGAAGCACAAATGCATTGCCTGGGATTTCTTCTGTGGATATGACAGTTTTAAGTCGTCAACCCGGGTTATCACAGCTTCGGCTTGCTCGCCCCGTATCTTAAGCTCTTCATTACCGCTGATCAATTTGTCAAACTCCACACGGCGTTCAATCAACTCCATCTTTTTTATGGACACTTCGTACTCATCATCATAGTGATCCAAAAACGCCATGGTTTTATCTCTTGGATCATAAGTGACTGAAATTTTTCGTCCGATTTCGGAGACTACGTCATACCCAACAACATCATACTCATCTCCATATAATTCATCTCGAAATTTCACAAGGAAGGAAGGATTGTCAGCAGGTTTAACTTCCGCTTCAAAATCTACAAAACTGGCCTCTGTCATCCCCGTTTTTTTGGCAGATGTAATTACTGCGGGAGCTGTCACCCCTCCGCTTACACGAACAGACTGCTTATGTTTTCTGATGTTGTCTCTTTCCTTCTCAATGTTCCTGCTTGCACTAGTGCTGATCAAGCGAGCAAAAACAAAGCCCGGTGCTACAACAATCAAACCAAGTACGGTGACGCACCCTAAAACAATAATTATTGTCCAAGTAGAATTTTCCGCCATTTTTCTCCAATAAAAATACGCCCAAACAGAGTAATTGGACGTATTTTACAACAAAATCTTTTTTACCCAAACTTGAACATCTGAGGCAATTACGGCAATAGAGCTAGATTATCAACCAATTAAGTTCTCGCAGAAACAAGAAGCATACAGGGTTATTCCAGCTTCTTGTTCCGTTTCGTATCAAGCGCAACCCGCCTGGGACTCTGCGAATCAAAGCGGATAAATACTTTCCTTCCCACAGTGTATTTTGAAAGGAAAGCCTCGGAGATCATGGCATCACATTCTGCCTGGTAGTTTGCACCTGCCCCAGTATTTACATCAAGGTGGAGATGCATGGCACGTGATTTGAGCAACGAGGCAGGTAATTGCAGGTCATCGATTTGGGTGATGACCGCCTCGGCTTGCTGACCATATCTTTCAATTTTTTCATTCTCTTCAAAAATAAGGTTGTATTTCATTTGTCGAAAATCCAAGTCTCGAGTTTCCATTACCGATTCGTGTTCTGCATCAAAATGGTCAAGGAATGCTTTGGATTTGTCACTGGGATCATAAGTCACCCAGATCTTCCAGCCATGCTCGGAGACCATTTGGCCATCCTTAATTTGATAACCTTCCCGAACAATTTCCTCGCGAAATTTAGTGTGGAAAGGCGCATCATTAGGCGGAAAGACATCCACCTCATAATCAATTAGATGAAATTTATGGTTCCGGCGTTTGCTGGTATCGCCCCATGATCTCACCCTGATTGCGGAAATGATGATGCCCGGAGCAAGGAGGCCGCCATTTTCATAGATGACTATCTTACGTTTTATCCTCTCATCATGCTTTGCATTGATCTGATCAACCGCTGGTTTATTGACAATGTTGGCAATGACCACAAAAATCACCAATGCGATCAAAGAGAATCCACAAACGCAACCATAAATTCCAAAGCCAGACCAATTCAGATTCATAAAACACCTTTGATAATAAAATACATCCAATCGCCTGGATTGGATGTATTTTACAGCAAGACTTTTCGAATTACTTGATCTTGAACATCTGGGTCAGTTTCATTGCCAGATTCAGATCACCAGCGAGTTTGAGCTTACCTTGCATAAAAGCCTGCATGCCGTCGATCTC
>DAOQID010000010.1:0-6917 GCA_035339375.1 Anaerolineales bacterium
GCCCAGAACTCGGCGTTCACTTCAGCGGGCATCTGGTCGGAACCATCGAAACCGAACACAGCAGCAGCAGCCATGGCTTCACCGATCTTCTTCTGCATTTCGTTCGGGTAGAGAGAAGAATCGAAGGTCTTGTGCGGGGAAATGTCACCAGTGGCAACTTGATACTTCAGAACGTCAGGGCTGGAGATAAAGGCGGCAACCTTGGCAACATCCTGATCCACATGACCTTGGAACACACCGAAGAGGTCACCACCACCGATCACACCAGCTTGAGCACCTTCAGGTGCGGGCAGCGCAAACACATCGAGGTGGCTATAGTCACCGGCTTTGACTTCAGCTTGAATGTCATCGGGCATGAAGGAGACGATGAAGGAACCCTGGCGGAGCATGAAGCATTGACCTTCAGCGGCGCCATTGGCGAACAGAGCAGCATTGTCACCAAAGCTGGTGGTTGCCATGGCGACGCCACCACCGTTTACCTGACCTTCAGCGAGAAGGCGGGCAGCAACGAGTTCAGCAGCAGCGGTGATTTCGGGGGAAGCAAAGTCAACATCGCCAGCGATCCACTGGGCATATACTTCAGGACCATTCAAATCAAGAACGTACTGTTCCAGCCAGTCGGTGAAGGGCCAACCCGTAGCGCCACCGGATTCAATACCCGCACACCAAGGGTAACCAGAACCATCGGCAATGATCTGAGCTTCGAGAGCCTTCAATTCAGCTTCGTTGGTAGGAACAGAATAGCCAGCCGCTTCGAAAGCAGATGGGTTGTAGAAGACCAAGGTCTTCATGTTAGCAGAAACAGGCAAACCATAGATCTTGCCATCCACAACAGCGAGGGTATCCCAACCGGGAACCAGGGTGCTCTGCGGAACGCTGATATCGAATACTTCTTCCAAAGGAACAAGGTTATCAGCAGCAAGCGCCTTCAAACCACCGGGCTGAGGCCACATAGCGATATCGGGTTCCTGACCGGCTTCGATTTTCACTTTGATGTCGGTGTCGAAGGAAGCGAGGGAAGTGAAGGTAATTTCAATGCCATTGGCTTCGCCAAATTCGGTGAGAGCTTGTTGGAAAGCAGCAGCCTGAGCTTCGCCATAACCACCAAATATCTCAACTTTTCCATCGCCCTCAGGAAGTCCGGCGGGGGCTTCAGTGGCAGCGGGGGCTTCGGTGGCGGCAGGAGCCTCGGCGGCTTCAGTGGCAGCGGGTTCTTCGGCGGGGGCTTCAGTAGCGGGGGCGCCGCAGGCTGAAAGCAGCATGGAAGCCAGAACGAGCAGGCTCATCACAGACCATAACAGGGATTTCTTGTTCATTGTTCTCCTCTTTCAATTTGGTTGGAAATAAGATTGCGTTTGTGAAGGGCAGGGCCAGGGGGATCGCACGCACCTCCTAAAACGTTTGAGAAGGTTGTCTGAAAGTGTTATCTTGAAAGCACTTTCAAGTGACAGTTTAGCACTTTCATTTGCAAGAGTCAAGAGGGAAATTTTCTTTTTCGGGGAGAAAATGTTTGAGGTGTGCGAGCAGGTATCAGTTTGGGGTGAGGCGTTGAATCCGCAAAATTTTGCTCTGTAGATTCTTCAATTCCACTTTCAAGCCTGCCTGCATCCATGCCTGTCCGGAGCGGGGTTGTTCAAAGCCTTCAATGGAATACAAGGCTTCTGGCTCAAGGCCGCGCAGATGGATCATGGGAATGTTGAATGGGTCAGGGATGTGAGTGCGGAAGGTGAACAATACGCCTTCGGTTTTGTCTTTGCTCAGATATTGCACAGCCGAGTAATCGTTGTTTTGAGGTGAGATCAAACGAAACTGGTCGCCAAATTGGATGATGTGCCGAATCTCTTTATACAAGCGGATATAACCCGCTGCGGACTCACGATGGGCCTGATCCCATTCAAGGAGGTTTCCGCCTACGCCGAGAGAGCCGCACATGCTGACGTGGAAACGAAATTCGAGCGGGACGATTTCCCTGCCCCAATCGGTAACCCAGGCTTCCATTGTGTTGGCTGGTAGAAATTGTGAGTAGCCTTCCTGAATGTTCAAGCGTGAGGTGGCTTCTGTGTTGTCGCTGACCCAAACCTGGTCTGCAAATTGAAGGATGCCGAAATCGGCGCGTCCACCGCCGCTGGCACAGCTTTGCCAGATGATGTTGGGGTGCCTCTGACGCAGTGTGCCCCAGACATGATACAAGCCCTGCACGTAACGCACCCAAAGTTCGCGTTGGTCGCCGGGGGCTTGCGGCCAGCCCGGTTCGCTCACGCCGCGATTCATGTCCCATTTGATGAAGGCGATGTTGTTTTCGCGGAGCAGGGTATCGAGTGTGGTGATGATGTAATTCTGAACATCTTCGCGTGCCATGTTGAGGATGAGTTGATTGCGGCTTTCGGTGCGCGCACGGGTGGGGAAGTGGATGACCCATTCCGGGTGGGTGCGGTAGAGGTCGCTATCGGGGTTGACCATTTCAGGTTCGACCCACAGACCAAATTCCATGCCGAGGTCGTTGACCTTTTTGATCAAACCGCTCAACCCATTGGGGAATTTAACCTTATCGGGGAACCAGTCACCGAGACCGGCGTTATCCCAGTTGCGGTTGTGGAACCAGCCATCATCCATGACGAATAGTTCAATGCCCATTTGCGCGGCGATCTCTGCCAGTGCGGTTTGCGAGCTTTCGTCCACGTTGAAGAGGGTGGCTTCCCACGAGTTGTAAAGGATCTTGTGCGGAACCTTTCCGTGCGGGATGATTTCGTTGCGGACGTAATCGTGGAAGAGGCGGCTTGCTCCGCCGAATCCGTTTTGGGTGTAGCCGCTGATCGAAGCGGGTGTGCTGAAAGATTGTGCGGGCATGAGTTTCCATGCGAAATCCCAATCGTTGAGTCCGATGCTGATGCGGGTGGAGGCGAATTCGGTCACTTCTGCTGTGGTTTTGAAGTTGCCGCTCCAGGCGAGTGTGCCAAACCAGACCTCGCCGTGGTCTTCGCTGGCATTTCGATCTACTGCAAACCAGGGATTGGCACGGTGGCTTGGAATGATGCGTCTGCTTTCAATGACTTTGAGGCCTGGGGTGAGTTCTTCGCGTTGCAGGTTGAATTCGCCGACATGGCGGCCATACATGTGGGTGAGGGAGTAGCCGTCTCCGGGCGGCAGAGTCCACTTTGCGGAGAAGGCGCGTTCGATGAGCATCGGTTGATCGCCGAGGTTTTCGAAGGTGACCCAGCGTTCGATGAGGTCATATTCTTCGTGGATGCGGTAGTGCAGAGTCAATTGCAACGGGTAGAAACTGTCTTTTAATCGCAGGGCAAGTGTCGGCATGGGAGATGCGCTGATCTCAAAATCCTGATATTCGAGAACCACATCCCGCACTTCATCGGCAAAGGTGATCTTGAGGCAGGGGTCGGTGTATTTGGTGCCTGCGTAACCGGGATATTCTTCAGGGACAAAATGGTCGAAGCCATCGGTGGAGGCCCAGTGAACAGGGTTGAATGGTGCGGGATAATCTTGAATAAAAGGCAGGCGTGTGCCCCAGTAGCAGTGGGTGAGCAATTTGGCGTTGTTCAGGCCAAAGGCGTAGGCCGTGTGGCGTGTTTCAAGAACCCAATAGTTGGTTGAGGTGTGGATGGGCATGAGTGCCTCCTATGCGGTTTGGCGTTCAATAATGGTGAGGGGTAGGTGAATGTGTTGCGCGGGGCGGGTTGGGTCGGAAATGCGGGAAAGCAGAATTTCAACCGCAAGGCGGCCTGATTCATCAAGGTGCTGACGAATGGTGGTGAGGTCAGCGTAATCGGCGAGGTCAAGGTCATCGAAGCCGACAATGGCAAGTTGTTCGGGCACTTGCACTTTCATCTGGCGTGCGGCTTTGAGCACACCAAGGGCTTGAAAGTCTGTGGCGGCAAAGATGGCGGTTGGCGGATTGGGCAGATTGAGCAGTTCATTGGCCACGCGCAGCGTTTGTTCCTGGGTGTATGGCGCAAGACGGACAAATTCATCGGGGATTTCGATGCCTTCATTTTGAAGGGTTTGCCGAAACCCGGATAAGCGTAAACTGACAGGGTGGATCGCGTATTCAGGCAGGTCGGTATCGCCGAGGAAGGCGATGCGGCGATGTCCCTTGCTGATGAGGTATTCTGCGGCCATGCGCCCGCCTGCTACATCATCAATTTCGACACTGCTCAAGGTGGGGTGTGGGTACTCGATGAAGACGGTGGGGATATCGTACTGGGTCAGGCGGCGGGCATTGGCTTCGCTGATGGGCAGGGACATGATGATGAGCCCATCGAGATTGCTGGTAAGTGGGATGGAAGCGAAGTAGTTTTCCAGTTGGGCCGCAGATTCAACTGTGTACACCACCAATTCGTAGTTTTCTTTTGAGAGCGCCCCGGCAATTCCGCGCAGACGCTGCACGAAGGATGGGGCGGTGAAGAACGGGGTCAGCACACCGATGCGGTTGGTGTTGCGCATGGCGCGGGCACGCGCTTCGGCTTTGGGGACGAACCCAAGTTTGTCGATGGCGTCCATTACCTGTTGGCGGGTCTTGGGGTTTACCTTGTCCGGCGAATTTAGAACCCGCGAAATGGTTGAGATGCTTACGCCGGAGACTTCGGCGACATCGTAGATGGTGGGGGACTTTTTTAGAGAGGCCATGAGTGAAAGAAATCTGAAAGCAGAATGAAAGCATTTTCAGTTTAACATAGTTATGAGGAGTTGCCAATGAAAGCGGTTTGTCTGGCTCTCCTATTTCTGGCAAAATGGAAGGTGAGAGTTGCGAATCCGCGGTTGCAAATTACACAGGCTTATAATCTGGTTATGACTTTTATTCCCCAACCTCCTCAAATTCCCCTGCTTTTGAAACTGGGGATTTATATCTCTGAAAAGATCACCGGGCGGATCATGCTTCCGCCGCGGATTTTGGCCTGGTATCCGAAGGCGGCCATTGGGTCGGGCATCATGGAAGCGCTTGTGGCTCACGAAGATGGGCGCATGAATCAGCGCATGTTGAAATTGATCCGCATGGCGGCATCGTATGCAGTGGCTTGTCCATTTTGCGTGGATATGAATTCATACGAATATCGAAAGCACGGAATCACCGATGAAGAAGCCGAGTCTTTGCGCGGAGATTATGAATCAGTAGCGAGTTTTTCGGAGCGCGAAAGGCTGGCGATTGCCTACACCCGCCTGATCTCTGCCACGCCTTTAAAGTTCCACCCTGAAATGGTGGATAAAGTAAAAGCAGCTTTTTCTGAGCGTGAGTTTGTGATCCTGGCCAGCACGGCGGCGCAGGTCAATTTTTGGGCGCGGTTGATTCAGGCCTTGGGGATTCCGCCTGCAGGGTTTGGCGAGTAATCAGCGGCGCATTGGCTGGATAAATCCATTGGCAAGATAAATCTTGCCGTACTTAAATAAAAACAGCGCGGATTAATTTCCGCGCTGTTTTTTGTAAATTGGTGTGAAATTAGTCGAGCATGCTGGCGGGGATATTGCCGCCGTTTTCTGCGATCTTCTTGAGGACGGTCTTGTGCAGCCACACGTTCATCTTGGCAGAGTCGTGCATCAAATCTTCGGGGCAGCCGAGTTCCTTGGCGAGCTCGTTGCGGGCTTCGCGGCTGCTGTCGATATCGAGGAGTTTGAGCAGGTCCACGATGGAGACTTTCCAGTCGAGGCCTGAACCTGCACCGAGGCTTTCCAAATGCTTGACCACATCTACTTCAGAGATGGCTTTGACAGCGGGCTTCATCGGTTCGTGATTGACGGCCATATCATCCTGTACGCGGCGGTCAGACAAGGTGCCAGCGCCTGCGGGTTTGGGTGCGGCAGCGGTGGATGCAGTGGTTGTTGGCCCGTATCCTACAGGTGGTTTTGCAGGGGCAGGGGTTGAAGTGGTTTGTGCGGGAGCCGCAGCAGGGGGTGTTGCGGCGGGTTCCTCTTTTTTGAGGCCGAGCTTTTGTAGAATGGTGCTGAAGAAACTCATGTTCGTAATCCTTTCCTTTCAAGTGTGTGATGGAAAATTTTGATTACAACCTGCTAATCAATGGCTTCATTATAACGTGTGTTATCTCGAATGAGATTAAAAAAATAGTACATAAGATATATCTTATTCTTTGAGTCGTACAATATAATCCGCGCATGGAAAATAAAAAAACACCCTTCTGGACCCGTGACTCATCCATTTTGCTTGGCGGATTTTTTGTTACGATCTTTTTGATCGTGTACATTTGGTGGCCGCTTGCAGAAGAAGTGCTCTCTTATATTGATTGGAACGGCCCGTGGTGGTTATACATGGACTGGCTGTTGCTGGGTGTATTCCTGTTCATGTCCATTACGATCGTGGCGCGTGCGAATCTCAAGACCGATGTGTTGATCGTTTTCGTGGGCATTTGCGGCGGGCTGGCGATTGAATCATGGGGCACACAAACGAATCTCTGGCATTACTACACCGCCGAACGCCCGCCTTTATGGATTATCCCCGCATGGCCGATTGCAAGCCTCTCGATAGATCGAATCACCAGACTCTTAAGTTGGATGATTGAGCGATTCCAAATTCGCTTCAAACGCAGCATTCATCATTCCGCATTCAGCATTCTCTACTGGATCATTTTCGCCTCTTTCTTAACCTTGATGCTGGTCTTTGTTTCTCCGACATTCGACAAATCCTACACATGGCTCGCGACGATCTTGTGCATTTTGCTGATCCTGACACCGACCGATCACCGCCTGGCCTTGTTGACTTTCATTGCGGGGGCAGGGCTTGGTTATTTTCTTGAGTTGTGGGGCACCACCCGTGAGTGTTGGACGTATTACACATTTCAAAAACCACCGTTGTTTGCAGTGCTGGCGCATGGGATGGCGGCTGTCGCTTTTTGGCGGGCGGGGTTGATGGTGAAGATGGTGATGGGGAAGATGGGATTGGTGCGAGAATAGTG
>DAOQID010000010.1:7017-26952 GCA_035339375.1 Anaerolineales bacterium
TCTTTTTGTTTTCGGGGAGAAACTGTTCGAGAAAATAGAAGCAGGTTTCGGCGAAGGGGGAGGCGCTTTTTTATCGTTAAGAATCCTATTGACACAGGCATCCACCCGATATATAATCTCGAAAAATAAACCGACGGTCGGTTTATAAAGAAGGTGCTATGCCCAGAGTTGTTAAAGAAGAAGATTATGTAGCAAGGCGCAATGAGATCCTGGATGTGGCTCGTCAGTTGGTTTACACCAAGGGGTATGAGCAAATGTCCATTCAGAATATTCTGGATGCGTTGAATATCTCGAAGGGGGCGTTTTATCATTACTTTGATTCAAAGCAGTCGTTGTTGGATGGTTTGATCGAGCGGATGCTGGATGAAGCCGAGATGGTGTTGCGCCCGATCGTGGAGTCGAAGGATTTATCTGCCATTGAAAAGATGCGTCGTTATTTTGATACGGCGGGGCGGTGGAAGGTGGCGCAAAAGGCGTTCATGCTTGATTTGTTTCGAGTATGGCGGGCAGATGCGAATGCCATCATGCGTCAGAAACAGGAGGCTGCATCCATTGAACGGATCGGGCCGATGCTGACGACGATCATCCAACAGGGGGTTGATGAAGGTGTGTTTTCCACAAGATACCCCGAACAATTTGGGAATATCTTTGTGGGGTTATCGCACGGGTTTGAGGACAAGTTTGTCGAATTGCTGTTGACGGATCATCCGCCTCCAGATGCTGTAAAACGCCTTGAGGCTTTGATCGGCGCGTATTCCGATTCTGTGGAGCGGATCCTCGGCGCGCCGCCGGGTTCTTTGCCTTTGGGTGATATTGAGACGATGAAAGAATGGCTGCCCAAGCCGTAATTATTTTGAAAAACGACTCTCGAATTTTCGAGAGAAAAGGAGTAAGAATGCAACTTTATCTGCGCCTTGCATGGCGCAACATCTGGCGGCATAAGCGCCGCACGGTCATCATTGTTCTGGCAATGTCTTTGACGCTGGCTTTGATGATGTGGTACGACGGGCTGATGAATGGTTTTACCGATGCGATCTACGGCAATGCCGTGAAAATATTGGGGGGCAACGTTCAAGTGCATGCTGAAGGGTACCGGGCTGAGGCGAATTCAAACCCGCTTTTTCCGCTGACTGATCCGCAAGCGGTGATTGATGCCGCGGAGGCGAATCCGTTGACCTTGGCGGCGACGCAGCGCATCAGCACGGGTGGGTTGGTGACCAGCCGTGAAGGTGCATTTTCGGTGGGCATCATTGGCATTGAGCCTGAAAAGGAATTGACAGTCAACATCATTGGGCAGAATGTGAAAGAGGGGCGCAATCTCACCAGTGCTGATCTCGATAATGTTCTGATCGGCAAAGGACTGGCTGATGCGATGGGCGTGAAGGTCGGTGACCGTATCACGATGGTGGGACGTTCGCAACATGAGCAAATGCGTCAGCGCACAATGACGGTGGTCGGTATTTTTGATTTGGGACTGGCTGACATTGAAAAGCAGAGTGTTTACATTTCTCTTGGAGAAGCACAGGCTCTTTACGAGGTGACAGGCTCCACTGAAGTGGCGATCTTCCTTGAAAAGCTGGGTCAGGAAAGCGATGTGATCGAAGCGTTGCAGCCCAGCCTGCCCGGCTATGAGATCGAATCGTTTCAAGCCAATTATCCCGACCTGGCTTCTGCGATCAATACAAAGGGCGGTGTGATGGATGTTTTCAGTGTCATCATCATTGCCATTGCTGGGGTGGGTATTCTCAACCTGTTGTTGATGGCGGTGTACGAACGCACACGTGAGATCGGTGTGTTGGGTGCAATGGGTCTCAAGCCGAGTCAAATATCCATGCTGTTCGTGCTTGAGGGCATCATGATCGGGCTGGTGGGTGTTGCGGCTGGGATTATCCTCGGATTGGCGATCAACGGTTATTTGATGAAAGTCGGGCTGGATTTTGGAAATATGACTCAGGCTGCCAGTTACATGGCCTTGATCCAAAGCCGTGCCTACCCAACCTGGGGTATTGAGAAACTGCCTTTGCGGGTTTCCATGATCTTGATCATTTCTGCATTGGCGGCACTCATTCCCGCAGCTGAAGCCGGGCGTCGAGAGCCTGCTGAAGCGCTGCATTTTGTATGAGGTGGTTTTGAACCACAACCACTGAAAGAGAGAAGTTTATGATGCAAATTCTTAAAATGGCCTTCCGTGATCTGGGCCGCAACCGCCGCCGTAGTTTTTTTTCTGCATTGGCGGTGGGAGGCGGGCTTGCGCTGTTGATCCTTATGTCGTCTGTTGTGGCAGGCGAAATGGGCAGTGCGATCGAGTCGGCCATCAACCTACAGACCGGGCATATCCAGATCCGTGCGGCAACGTATGACGAAAACAAGTCAAGCCTTAAATGGGAAGACCTTGTGGCCAACCCTGATGAAATCGCAGGCAAGATCGCGGCGCTGGACCAGGTCGAGACTGCAACGCCGCGTTTGTACGCGAGCGGATTCCTCTCATCGGGAACGCAATCTGCGGGTGCGAAGATCACCGGGATTGACCCGTTGTCACCTGCAAGCGATCCGTACCGCGAAGGGGTCATCAGCGGGGAGTATCTCAACCCTGAAGACCGCGACGTGTTGTTGATCGGCAAGCCGATGGCAGATAAGTTGAACTTGAAAGTAGGCGACAGTGTGAGCCTTTCACTCAACACCGCCGATGGCAATGTGCAGGACCAAACCTTTACTGTAAAGGGAATCTACTCCACCCATACTTATGCGTTCGATAGTGCCACGGTCTTTTTACCGCTGGCAAAAGCTCAGGCAATGACGCGGACGGAAGATCATGCCAGTACGATCTTTGTGCTGCTCAAAGATACAGAGATGACGGATGCGGTTGTCCCTGCGTTGAGCGTTTCTTCAAATTTGGAGATCAAGACCTGGAAAGACTTGAATGCCCTGTTCGTGGAGTATGAGACGTTCGCCCAAAGTTACATCGCGATCTTTTACATGATCATTCTGGCGATCTCGGCTTCGGTCATCATTAATACATTGATCATGTCTGTTTACGAACGCACACGCGAGATCGGGGTTCTTTCGGCAATTGGAATGAGAGGAGGTCGCATCATGATGTTGTTTCTGGCCGAATCTTCCATGCTGGCTGTCGGCGGCGTGGTGATGGGATTGATCATCGGTGTGCTGGCCACCCTCTATTTCAATGTCAACGGATTTTATATTGGTGACATGGGGTTGAGTGGAATGGCGATCGCCGACACGATCTATGCCAAGTTGACCGTGGAGAACATTGTCAACCTGACGATCATGACCTTTGTAGTGACCTTACTGGCGGGGTTGTATCCTGCCATCATGGCTTCCCGCATGCAACCGGTTGAAGCCCTGCGTGCTGAAAAATAGGAGCAAAAATGGAAGTCGTAAAAATTGAGAACGTTACCCGTGTATATAAAATTGGGAAAGTGGAAACGCAGGCCCTGCGCGGCGTCAACCTTTCCATTGGAAGTGGAGAATTTACCGCGTTGGTTGGGCCTTCTGGTTCGGGAAAGACCACACTTTTGCAGATGATCGGTTGTCTTGACCAGCCTTCAAGCGGACATGTTTTGATCAGCGGCAAGGATGTCACCACACTCAACCGCAATCAACGTGCCGACATGCGCCGTGGAACGATCGGTTTTATTTTCCAGTTCTTCGCGCTGATCCCCACCCTCACCGCGTATGAAAACGTGGAAATGCCCCTCCTGCTAAATGGACATTCGCCAAAAGAACGCCACGAACGCGTCATGGATTTGCTCAAGGCAGTGGACCTGACCGAACGCGCCAACAATCGTCCCGATCAATTGAGCGGCGGCCAACAGCAAAGGGTGGCCATTGCGCGTGCCCTTGCCCCCAAGCCAACACTTATTCTGGCTGATGAACCAACCGCCAATCTGGATACGGCCAACGGCAAACAGGTCATGGATATCATGAAGAAACTCAACAAGGAAACAGGAGTGACCTTTGTATTTGCCACTCATGATCCGCGTGTCATCAGCTATGCCGACCGAATCGTCACCTTGAACGATGGTTTGATAGAAAAAGATAGTAGTTCATCCTGAAAAAAACGTATCGAATTTTAGCTCGGTGTGATAAAACCAACTCAAGAAAATTTCCGTCATCTAAAAACGATGGCAAAACACCAGCTTGGAGAAATATAAAAAATGAGAAAGACGCTATTGATCGTATTTGTAATCCTTGCCACGGCTTTGACCGCCTGCGGAGGGCAGGCCACTCCTGAAGCCGTTCCCACAATTTCACTTGATGCCCCATCGCAATCCTCCGGGGGAAGCGCGACCGCGTCTGCGGTTGTCGTCCCGGTGACCAAGGTTGAGTTGTCGTTCCCGCTTTCGGGCGCCGTGAAAACTGTTGAAGTTGCCGAAGGTGATTCAGTTACCGCTGGCCAGCCTCTGGTCACGTTGGATACGGCCATCCTCGAAGCACGGGTGGCTGAAGCCGAAGCGAATGTCGTCACAGTGACAACCCAATTGACATATCTCAAACGCACAGGCACGTCACAGGAAAGACTCGATGCCGCGCAGGCCAATATTGACCGTGCCATGGCTGCTGTTGAGATCGCCAAAGCACAACTTTCACAAGCCACCCTTGTTGCGCCGTTCGATGGCACGATCGCTTCTGTTGAAATTTCACCCGCTGAGTTCGCCAGCCCCGGGCAGATCATCATTGTGATGGGCGACCTCACACACTTCCAGATCGAAACCACCGACTTCAGCGAAAAGGACATTCCCTCCGTTTCAATCGGTCAGGCCGCACAGGTCTTCATTGAGGCGCTTGACCAGGAATTCACTGGCAAGGTTGTTGATATTGCGCGTTCTTCTGAAACGGTCGGTGGGGATGTTGTTTTCAAGGTCACCATTCAACTTGATGAACAACCCGACGGTTTGCGCTGGGGTATGAGCGCCGATGTGAAGATCGAAGAGAAATAACGAGGCGAGAATGAAGAAGATGATTTGGATGACGTTCCTCGCTGCGACTTTGATTCTCGCCGCTTGTGGAACGCCTGCCACCCCAACCCCGCCTCCAATTCAGACCGAGGAGCCTGCTTCGCCACAAAATGATTTTGTCTCATCTGATGCAGTGGTCGCTTCCGCCGAGGTCATCCCCGCACAGGATTCGCAGATCAGTTTTGTCATCTCCGCGCCTGTGAAGGAAGTGCTTGTTAAAGAAGGCGATACCGTTTCAGCGGGTCAAACCTTGATGACACTCGCTTCGCCCGACCTTGAGCTTGCCGTCACCTCTGCAGAGTTGGAATTGAAAGCCGCCGAACTTGAATTCACTTACTGGATTCCCGCCCGTCACGATAGGCCGCCAGAGCGCCGTCAGCAGGCAGAAGCAGAGCTTGAACAAGCCAGAAAAAAACTTGAAACTGCCAAAGCCAATTTGGCTCAAACATCCCTGCTGGCACCCTTTGATGCCACCGTCATTGATGTGAATATTCAGGCAGGTGAGCTTGCACAGGTTGGGAAGGCTGTAATTACGCTGGGTGACATCGCCCATATGCAGATTGCCACGACAGATCTGAGCGAACGCGATATTCCGAACGTGAAGATCGGTCAGGCTGTAAATGTTTATATCGAGGCATTAGATATCACCGTAACGGGCAAGGTACTGCACATTTCACCCGTTTCAGAAACTGTTGGCGGAGATGTTGTATACCCCGTCACCATTTCATTGGATGAACAGCCTGAAGGCATGTTCTGGGGTATGAGCGCTGAAGTGGAGATCATGATTAAGTAAGTGGGTGATGACGTAGTTTGAAGATAAACTTAAACAGTACGCAGTAAATAGCGAACAGGTAGATTGGCAGGTATGTGCAATAGCACAACTGCTGGTTTGCCTGTTTTCTTTTGTTTTCGTGTTTTCCTGTATACTTCCTTCATAAAGGAGACCAATATATGACCACCATTACTGTCATTGGTGCGGGAAGTGCATCGTTTGGAGAAAACACGCTTTCTGCGTTGTTGCGTTCGAAAAAATTGAATGGCTCCACGCTTCGTCTTGTGGATCGCAATGCACAGAGCCTTGATATTGTCCACAGGCTTGCAGCGCGCCTGAACAAAGAGTGGCGTTCTGGTTTTAACATCACTGCACACACAAATCACAAGGACGCATTGGATGGTACAGATTTTGTTGTTTCTGCCATTGAAGTTGGTCCGCGTGAGGAATTGTGGAAGGCGGATTTCGATATTCCGATCAAATACGGCGTGCGACAACCTTATGCAGAAAATGGCGGCCCTGGTGGTTTCGCACATACCGCCCGCAATGCTATGCCTGTCTTGAACATTGTCCGTGATATGGAACAGGCTTGTCCCGATGCCTGGTTTATCAATTTCACGAATCCGATGGTGCGTATTTGTGACCTGGTGAATCGCCATAGCAAGATCAAAGCCGTCGGATTATGTCATCAGATATTTATTGGTTATTGTTTTGTGGGGATGGTGCTGGCTGAAGAACTTGGTATTGAAGTTCCAAAAGGGATCACGGGAATGCAGGCGGATGTCGTGGAGCATGACCTGCGGGATCATGTTGTCCACCAAACCCTGCCGCTTGTAGATTTACGCGCCGCCGGGACAAACCACTTTACCTGGATCCTGTCCCTGCATGATAAACGCACAGGTGAGGATCTGTATCCGCTATTCAGAGAGCGTTTCAAGGCTTTTGACCCGTCTTTTGAGCCGCTGACCCGTGAAGTGTTCGATGCCTTCGATTTATTCCCTGTTCCTGGCGATACCCATTTGTGCGAATATCTTCCATGGCTCAGTGACCCTGTCACCAAACCTTGGGAGAAGTTCAATATCCGCTTGTATGATTGGGACGTGCGCGCCAATCTACGTGATGTCAGTCTGGATCGCTTGAATGACATGGCCAATGGGACGGTCGCCATTGAAGGATTGTTGAATACAGATTCAGAAGGTGCATTGGAAATGATCGAGAATATTGCTTATGCAGGTAATCACTATCATCTTGCAGCGAACTTGCCCAATGTTGGGCAGATCACGAACCTGCCATTAGGGGCAACAGTGGAAACACCAGTTCATGTAGATGGGGCGGGGATTCATCCCGTGCATGTCGGTGCGTTACCTGAAGCGGTTGCAGAGTTGTGCCGCCGTGAGTTAATGGTTGCACAACTTTCTGTTGATGCAGCTGTAGAGGGTGATTATCAAAAGGCATTGCAATGTCTGCTGTTGGATCCGGTGATTACAGATATGCATGTTGCAAAGCGGATCCTTGATGATTATCTGTTGACCTATAAGGAGCATCTTCCGCAGTTTCATGGATGAGATGTGTGATATAAAAATAATTTCTGACTATTTTTCAAGAGCAGGCAGTGTGTTGCCTGCTCTTGAATCTTAAAAACGTTAAAGAAATTAAATGCGACATATGTTTATTGATGTTTTGATGATGAATGCATGTATATATCAGTGTTGATATTTTAAGATAATTGTATGTTCAAAAACCTTTACATAACTCAATAGTTGCATACAATAAACATATAAATAACAAATTTGATTCATTGATTGCATATTAAATTGTGTTGCTAATGAATTGAATGATGATTGAAATCATACATTCAAATAAATTGAATCAAAAATAAAAAGAAGGACAACAACAAAGGAAATATTATGTATATCTGCGTATTGACAAGTGTTCCAGATGAAAACGATATTCCGTATGACCCATCACCATACATGAACGGATATCGCTGGAAGCAACATTTGGTGGAACCAAAGAACGTTGAAAAACAAATCCGCGATCTGATGGATGAAGGTGTCGATGTTTTTATCAATCTGTGTGATGGTACACCCGATGATGCTCTTTCAGGCATCGCACTCGTGAACGCCCTTGAGAAACATAACGCTGCTTTTACAGGTGCCGATTCGAAATTCTTTGATCCCACGCGTGATGAAATGAAGAATGCGGCTCGCCGTGTATCGGTTCCCACCCCCAATTGGCTTTTTGTAAATCGCGTTGAAGATGCCGAGAAGGTTGCAAAGCGTTTGAAATTTCCCATGCTCGTCAAACCGCCGCATGGATATGCAAGTGTTGGTATCCGCCGTAATTCCCGCGTTGAAACGATCGAGCAGCTGCGGGAACAACTTAAACTTGAAATTGATGAATTCGGCCGCGCTTTGATTGAAGAGTTCATTGAAGGACGCGAATTCACCTGTTTGATCGCTGAAAATCCCGATGATCCCAAGAAGCCGCTCACATTCACCCCGGTTGAATTCATTTTCCCCAATGGTGAATCGTTCAAACACTACGACATGAAATGGATCGATTATGAAAAAATGTCTGTAGCGGTGGTGGATGAGCCGAAGATTCAAAAGACCTTGCGCGAACAAACCATGCGTGTCTTCAAGGAATTGGGTGGTAATGGATACGCCCGCTGTGATTATCGTATGGATGCAAATGGTGACATCTACATGCTGGAGATCAACCCCAACTGTGGCATTTTCTACCCGCCGCACGAACCAGGCTCGGCTGACTTTTCACTTCTCAATGACCCGATCAACCATACGAAATTCATGAAGTTGATCGTCCGCAACGCACAGATGCGCCAAACCCGCATCGCTGCTGAGAAGATCATCAAGCGTCAGACCCGCAAACGCCCCATTGCCGTCGAGCAGATGGCTTATAGCTAAGAATAAAAAATGGACACGCAAGCCGTGTCCATTTTTTATTCTATTTATCCCTGGATGACCCCGGCGCCATCACTGGCTTTGCAGACATAAATGCTCGCTTCCAATCCTGACCGTTGTTTGTAGGCGGCGGAAACGGCCTGAGTGAACGCTGCGGCATTTTCCTCGCGGACCAGTGCAACAGCACATCCGCCAAAGCCTGCACCCGTCATGCGTGCGCCAAAGCAATGGGGTTGTTCCTGGGCGCAGGCGACGATCTGGTTGAGAGCTTCGTTCGTCACTTCAAAATCGTCGCGCAGACTGCTGTGACTTGCATTGAATAACTCGCCCAATCTTTGGATGTTGCCCAGTTTCATCGCTTCAACAGCTTCCAGTACGCGCTCATTTTCGGTGACGATATGTCTGGCGCGTTTGAGCACGTTGACATTCAACTCGCTGGCGTCTTTTGTTTTTTCGTTGAATTCAGCCACACTGACATCGCGCAAGGCTTTTACTCCAAACCAACGCGCAGCCTCTTCACATTGATTTCGCCGCTCGTTGTAGGCTGAATCTACCAGGCCTCGCCTTGTGGAAGTATCTAAAATCACCACGGCAATGCCTTTGGGTAGGGGAGGCAGTTGATATTCAAGTGTGCGACAATCGAGAAACAAGGCGTGGCCCGCCTGTGAAGCCGCACTTGCCATTTGGTCCATGATGCCGCAGTTCACACCGACCCATTCGTTTTCTGCCTTTTGTGCCAGAGCCGCCATTTGTGCGGCGTTCCACTCGAAACCTGCTGTTACGGCAAAAGCACGTGCAGCGGCAAGTTCCACGGCAGCGGATGAGGAAAGCCCGGCGCCGCGGGGAACATCGCCTGTGATGATTGCGTCAAATCCGTGGAGTTGATAACCTGCTTTTTGCAATTGGTCGGCAACACCTTTGATGTATTCCGCCCAGCCTTTGCCTTTTGTGAGAGAATTTAGATCGAAGGTCGAAACAGCTTGCGGGTCGTTGGGAAGCGCGGTTTCCATATCCAGAGAATGGATGTGAACCTGTGAATCCATTCTGGGTGATAGCGCGATCCAGACAGCGCGGTCAATGGCCATGGGCAGGACGAATCCATCGTTATAATCGGTGTGTTCGCCGATCAGGTTGACACGCCCGGGTGCCCGTACGATGAATGCGGGTTTGGCGTTGAAATGGGTTAGGAAGGATTGTTCGAGGGTTTTTGTGTTCATGTTTGCTTTTATACCATAGAGGCGATGTGACAGAACTTGAAATTCTTGAAAAATATGAGCCTGTGCTTCGTTTTGCGAAGAGCGAGCGTTTTTTTCCAATGGCGGTGGAGCCGTATTTGGAGAAGTGTCATATTTTTCCCGGCGGGCCACAGGGTGTGTTGGAGATCGTGATGCACATCCATGAACCGATGATAACGCGGATTGGGAAATTGCAGAGTGAACAATTCTTTCTGCGTTTCATTAATAAGCCGCTAAATGATGCCGATGCCTGGGTGTGGTGGGGCCTGCTATCGGCTGCAGGTATGGTGGGTGGGTGGCTTACTGCCAATTTTGCGGGGGTGGAGTTTATGTTTGTTGCTTCTTTGCTGGGGGCATTGGTGTTGTTTATGCTGGCTTCTCCGATACGTTTGCGCATTATCCCTGCTGTATTGGCGGCGGGGGCTTTTATTACAGCGGAGGTGACACCGATCTGGTTTTTCCTTCATCCAAGCAGGGTTATGAGTGTTGCAGTGGAGTATTTGGTCCTGCTGCCGATCTATCTGGTGATCTTGTTCTATCTTTCGATGCGTACGTTGAAGTTCATTCTTGACAGGGTGGTGCCTGAAGGACCAGGTGTGGTGATGGATATGTTTTCACAAGCCACTGAGAAGATCGCACGTGAGGCATATTTTGAGTATGCGGCGATGCTTGCAATGGATGCGCAGCCTGTATATTACGGACGGGTATTGCATGAAAAAGATGAAGATGGTTGTGCATGGACGATCCTGCAGTATCACTTTTTTTATGCATTCAATGATTGGCGGTTGGCTGCAAATGGGATGAACCACCATGAAGGGGATTGGGAGATGGTGGCTGTGTATTTGAAGAATAATGAACCTTATGCAGTTTTGTTTTCACAGCATGGTGCAGGAAATATCGAAAAATGGAAGACGGTACGCAAGGCTGTTGATGCAAATGGTCATGAGACGACACATCCGGTGGTGTATGTGGCTTTGGGGTCACATGCAAATTACAGCAAGCCAGTGGTCATTCGTTCACCGTGGATGTACAAGCCCGGGAAATTGCAGCAAGTCCTTTTCTGGCTGGATGGTTTCATTCATTACCTGTTTTTGTTGTTGAATCCGAACCAAAGGGCGCGGGAGATTGCGTTGCGTGAGTTTTGGAAGCAGGGCGGAAAATTCCTGACCGAGGAAATGTTTGCCCGATTGCGCGATGAAACCGACCATTATATTGTGACCCTCCCAATGGAGATCGCCTCCGGGGATGGGCACCGTATTGGTTTGAGCGGACAGGGTTCACATGAGGGTTTTATAAGATCCAGCAGATATATCAAGCGGGTAATGTCGGATCGCCAGACGACACAGCCACAGGTTGCAGAGTGGCGGCGGGTGCTCTTGAATCCTGAGCCAGATTGGGTACAATACAAAGGCTTGTGGGGTGTGAAAAGTATGCTCGGTGAAGAATCAGGCCCGCCCGGTCCCAAGTGGGATAGGCCGGGAAAGAAGCAGGTCGGTGTTCAGGAGCGTAAACGCTGGGGCAGGCCGTTGGAATGGCTTGCGGAGTTGGAAAAGACAGTACCTGACAGGAAGTAAAACATCATACCCAAGGAGAGAAACACATGTCCATTTCATTGGTTCTCGAAGTAGCCGTCGGTCTCATTGTCATATACTATATTCTTGGTTCTGTGGTTTCATTGATCACACAATGGATCAACGAATTTTTCGAATCACGCGGCAGGGCTTTGGAGCAATACCTGATCAAGCTGGTCGGTGATAAAAAGATCGGAGATTTGAAGAATCTGCCGCAGCTTCAGTCTTTGCGCCCGATTCGGTTTAAGGGCCCGTTGAGTGTGTTTGGGTCGGTGACCGAGCCGAAGATGATCGAGAAGATCCCAGTTGCCACTCTTGTAGATGCGTACTTTGATCTCGCAGGGTTGACCGCCAAAAAAGAGATGGAGTTGTTGGAATTGGCTGAGTTGGTGGACAGATTGCCCGATTCTGAAGGCAAGCAGGCCTTTATTACCTGGATCAATCAAGGTGTGACCAGCATTGCAGAATTACGGGTGAGGGCTACATCATATTTCACAGGTATTTTAGAGCAGGCGGCCGCCACCTTCCGTGCCCGTGCCCGCAGTTTTGTGATCATTCTTTCGATCGGAATTACCATTCTGTTTGGCACCGATACCATTCAACTTGCCCGTAATTTGTGGACGAATGCGGAATTGCGAGCCATTGCTGCTGCACAGGCAAATGCTGTTGTGGCACGAGAAGGCGCCAGCGCCGATCTTTCTGACCTGATCGATGACCTGAGCCAGTATTCGATCAAGATCGGTTGGTGGCAAACTCAGCAATTCCCCGAAGGGAACAATGTAGGGGATTGGGCGTTGTTCATTTTTCTGAAGGTGCTGGGATTGGGTGTCACTGCCGCGGCGGTTTCGCAGGGATCATCCTTCTGGTATGACCTGTTGAAGAAGTTGACGTCTCCCACTTCAAGTTCAAGCGGCAGTAAGAGCAGCCCAAGTGGCGGCAGTAGCAGCGGATAAAAGCCAAAAAAATTCCGAGGTGTTGAGCCTCGGAATTTTTTTATTTCGACCATCTTGCATATACTGCCTGTGAGAGCAGGCGGTTTGCACTTTTCTCGCGGGTGACCAATTCGCCGCTGTCGATGTTGCCATTATATTTTTTCATCATCTCATCCATTGCCTGCGCCACGTGGATCGCCGATGCGCGTACGGCATAGACGGTGACAATGACGAAGAGGGGTGAGTCGCTCAGGCAGGCGCGGCACATTTCCAGCAAGTTGGGCAGGGATTTGTACACTTCCCATACCTCGCCTTTCGGTCCGCGCCCGAATTTGGGCGGGTCGAGGATGATGCCATCATATTTCACACCGCGCTTTTCTTCACGTTGGACGTATTTGACCGCATCTTCCACGATCCAGCGGATCGGTTTTTCGTTCAGGCCAGAGAGTGCCTGGTTTTCGCGTGCCCAGCCCACCGATTTTTTGGAGGCATCCACATGAGTCACTTGCGCACCCGCCGCCGCCGCCGCCAAAGATGCCAGCCCGGTGTATCCAAATAGGTTGAGCACTTTTGCAGGCCGACCTGCCTTTCGGACGGAATCAGCCATAAAGTCCCAATGGGATGCGACTTCTGGAAATACGCCGAGGTGACGGCCGGGGGTTGTCATCACAGAAAAGGTCAGATCCTGCACATGGGGGAGCGGATATTTCATCTCCCATTTTTCAGGCAGTTTCTTTTTTTCGATCCAATGACCGCCGCTTTCTTCGGCTGTGGGTTGGAAAACGGCATGAGCGTTGTTCCACTCTGAAGAGGGGAGAGCGCGGCTCCACATGGCTTGCGATTCCGGGCGCGAAAAAATGTATTTGCCGAAGCGTTCCAGCTTTTGACCGTCGCCAGAATCGAGCAATTCATAATCACGCCAGTTGGAGGCTTCGAGTAGGGAGAAAGTAGGGGGTTTTTGCATGGACATTACCAAATTGTTATTTAAATGGAATGAAACGAACGCTTCCCGCCACTTGATTTTTGACCACAAATCGGTATAATGTGGTAAGAAGTGGTAGAAAGTGGTAAGGACGCCGGATTGCCCGGCGTTCGTCGCATTAAAAGGAATTGTAGCACAAATGTTCTTAGGTCACTTCCAACACAATCTCGATGACAAAGGGCGCCTGATGATCCCAGCGCGCTTTCGTGAGTTGTTGGCTGGTGGTGCCTTCATTACACAAGGCTTTGATAAATGCCTTATGGTGATGACTGAAGACTACTTCAAACAGGTTTATGAACGCATTGAAGCCATGAACCTTGCCGACCCAACCGCGCGTTTACTGCGCCGTTTGATCCTTTCGAATGCTTATCCCATCGAAGTGGATAAGGTTGGGCGTATCCTTGTTCCGCAAAACCTGCGCGCTTTTCTTGGAATCGAAAGCGGCGAACTGGTTGTGGCGGGGCAGGGCGAATACTTCGAAGTGTGGACCCCCGCACACTGGGGCGAGCAAATGGCTCAATTGCAGGATACCGAAGCCAATAACGCCCGCTTCTCCACGCTTGACCTTTCGAAACCAGCGAACTAGTTGACCAGCGACTAGTTATGCAGCATAAACCTGTACTTTACCAAGAGATTATACACGCTCTGCAACCCCGCAACGGCGGGCGGTATGTAGATGGCACTTTGGGCGCGGGCGGTCACGCTCGCGGGATCCTGGAGGCTTGCACGCCAGATGGGCTTTTGCTCGGTCTCGATGTAGACCCGCAGGCTTTGGCGCTCGCTCGTGAGACCTTGGCTCCTTACGAGGGACGCATTCATCTCGTGCAAGCCTCCCACATTACCCTCAGCCAGCAACTGGCCGCGTTGAAATGGGACTCGATTGACGGTATCGTCCTCGACCTCGGCGCATCGTCCATGCAATTCGATAATGCCGAACGCGGATTTTCCTTCATGCAGGATGGCCCGCTCGATATGCGCTTCGGCATCAACGCTGTGATGAGCGCGGAGGAGATCGTCAACACCTTCGATGAACGGGAACTGGCCGATATCATCTTTCGCTACGGTGAAGATCGCGACTCGCGCAAGATCGCCAAAGCCATTGTGATGAACAGACCGCTTCGCACCACCCGTGAACTGGTCGCTGTCATCGAAAAAGCATCTCCCCGTCACGGTGACCGTGTCCACCCCGCCACGCAGACCTTTCAAGCCCTGCGCATCGCCGTCAACGACGAATTGGCCGCAGTGGAGAAAACGCTTCCGCAAGCCGTGGCAGCTCTCAGGTCAGGTGGAAGATGCGCGGTGATCTCCTTCCACTCGCTGGAAGATCGCATCGTCAAAGAGTATTTTCGAGAGCAGAGCAAAGACATCGTCAATCCGCCTTACGAAAGAATTTATGAAGAAGAACGTAAGGCTGTTGTAAAAATCATCAATAAGAAACCGATTGTGGCTTCGGACGAAGAGATCAAGGATAACCCGAGGTCGCGCAGTGCAAAACTTAGAGTTGTTGAAAAGTTGTAGTCAGAGAGAGAAGAGCAGTGAACATACCAAACGTAAACCACTATATCCATGCCTATAAGATCGCTCCCTGGCGTGTTCAGCGCCAGTGGATCGGTAATGCGCTGCTTATGGTCGTTGCGCTTGCGATGATTTCCACCCTGTATCTGGATGTGACCTCGCAGGCTGCCATTGCCGGCCGCGAAATCCAAGACCTGACCTCTTCGATTATCGTCAGCCAGCAGGTGAGTGGCGACTTGCAAACCCACCTTGCTTCGTTGACCTCCGCCAGTGTCATGCGCCAGCGCGCACTTGAGCTTGGTTTCCGCCCGATGGAAGCCGAGGAAGTGGAATATTTGGTAGTGCCCGGGTATGTCACCCTCGAACCGGATATCCTCTCTTCTGCCCCGTTGCCGCAGTTAAGCGCGTTGACCTTCCCCCCCGAATACAACCAATCCCTGCTCGATTGGATGGATAACCGCATCACATCCTCCGCTTCGCGAGGCACCCAATGAGACAGCAGTATGCGCGCCGCGCGCAGGTGTTGACCTTCGTCATGGGGTTGATCGCGCTTGCCATCGTCGTGCAAATGACGCGCATCCAGAATAGCGCCGAGGCCGCTGTATTCCGACAGCAGGCCTCGAACTATGCCTACGAATTACGCACCTTCTATCCTGATCGCGGCGAGATCTACGACCGCAACGGGCATTTGCTGGCGGGCAATAAATCTGTGTACGAACTCGGCGTGGACCTGAGCACCGTCAAAGACCCGCATGCCATAGCTTTCGCGCTTAGTTCCGAACTTGGCGAAAGCTATGACCGCATCTACGATATGATCATCAACCCGCCCGACGGTCTTTCCTACGTCGTCGTTGCAGATTACGTTGAATCGGCACAGGCCATAAGATTACAGGAATTAAAGAAGGCCTTGCAGGAACAGGCTCCGGAAGGCACGCTTGGCGGCCTGACCGGTTTACAGTTTAAATCTCACCCACAGCGCAGTTACCCGGAATTCTCCCTTGGCTCCAATATCATTGGCTTTGTAAACCGCGAAGGCAAGGGCTATTTCGGCATCGAAGAAAAATACGATACTCTGCTCGCTGGTAACCCTGTGCAGGTACTCGTCCCCACCGACCCCAACAAGGCTTTTGAAATTCCGCGCGTTCCCAACGGCACCACCCTGGTTCTCACCATTAACCGTGACCTGCAGGCCGCTGCCGAGGAAATCCTTGACCGTGCCCTGATTGAACATGGCGCTCAAGGCGGCACGATCGCCATCATGGATCCGCGTAACGGGGAATTACTGGCCATGGCTGTCACTCCGCGTATGGATTTGAACGAGTTTTGGAATTACGGCGCCATTTACGACAACGCCAGCGATTTCAACCCCGCCATTTCCATGCCATACGAACCCGGTTCTGTCGTCAAGATTTTGACAATGGCGGCTGCGCTCGATACCGGTACTGTCACCCCCGAAACCACCTACCTCGATACAGGCTCCATCCTTGTAGGCGGCGCCACCATTCAAAACTGGGACCAGGAACCCTGGGGCGTGCAAGATATGACTGGTTGTTTACAGCACTCGCTCAATGTGTGTATGGCCACCCTCTCCACACAAATGGGCGCAGGCAATTTTTACAGTTACATGGATAACTTTGGCCTTGGTCAACTCACCGGCGTGGATCTGGCCGGGGAAGCACCGGGCAGGCTCAAGATCCCTGGTGATGCGGACTGGTATCCTGTTGATCTCGGCACCAATTCCTTCGGTCAGGGCCTCACCGCCACCCCCATCCAAATGATGATGGCTGCATCCGCCATCGCCAACCACGGGCGCGTCGTTACACCTCACGCACTCTACGCCATGATGCGCGATGGACGCCAATACAATGTGCCAGCCCAATTTGCAGGCACGCCCATTTCACAACAAACCGCCGACATTCTTTCTGGAATGCTGGCCGTCTCACTCGAATCTGAAGGCTCACTGGCTCTTGTACCCGGGTATCGGGTGGCAGGCAAAACCGGCACCGCTCAAATCCCCGTCAACGGGTTTTACGACAGCACCCAAACCAACGCCTCCTTCATTGGCTGGGGGCCCATTGACGACCCCCGTTTCATGATCTATGTCTGGCTCGAACGGCCTTCTTCATCCATTTGGGGTTCTGAAACCGCCGCCCCAGTCTTTGCTGAAATGGCTCAAAAAACCGTTCTGCTTATGGATATTCCGCCCGATTCGATCCGTCAACAACTTGTAGTCAAATAACATGCTCACACTCGCCGACGCCCTTGAAGCCATTACCTCGGTTCGCATCGCGAACGCCAATGCTGTCATCACCGAAGCAGCCATCGATTCGCGTCAGGTGATCCCTGCTTCGCTCTTTGTTGCCATTCCCGGCGAAAAAATGGATGGGCACGACTTCATTGCCGATGCATTCAAGAGGGGGGCCTCTTTTGCTTTAACCCAGAAGGAAATGCCCGAATCTTTTCGGACCCTCGATCTGCGCAACGGTCTAACGGCAGAATCTCCCCTTGATCTTTCCACTCCCCTCTGCCTGCGCGTGGACAATACCATCTCCGCCTTGCAGCAGATTGCCCGCTTCTGGCGCCGCAAATTGGATCTGCGCGTGGTCGGCGTAACCGGCAGTGTGGGCAAATCCACCACCAAGGAAACGATCGCAGAAGTGCTTGGCACTCGCTACCGCACCCTGCGCAACCCCGGCAATTTGAATAACGAAATCGGCCTGCCTCTCACCATTTTGAAACTTGGTTCAGGGTACGAACGCGCCGTTCTCGAAATGGGGTTTTACGTCCCCGGCGAAATTCAATTCCTGTGCGATATTGCCCAGCCGCAGGTTGGTGTGGTGACGAATGTCGGCACGGTCCATGCAGAACGTGCAGGCTCACAGGAAGCCATCGCCCGCGGAAAAAGCGAATTGATTCAGGCACTGCCCGCAGATGGTGTAGCCATTCTCAACTTCGATGATCCCTGGGTTCGCAAAATGGAAGAAAAATCGAAAGCACGGGTCTTTTTCTACGGCCTTTCTCCTGAAGCCGATTTATGGGCCGATGGCATCGAAGGCCTTGGTCTGGATGGCATTCGCTTCCGCTTGCACTACAAAGGTGAAACCGTTCATTCGCACATTCCCATGATCGGGCGCCATTCGGTTCACACTGCCTTGCGTGCCACTGCAGTGGGCTTGAATGATGGAATGACCTGGCAGGAGATTTTCGAAGGCCTCTTGCAGGGACATGCCCAGTTGCGCCTTGTGGCTGTTCGCAGCAATACCGGAGCTTTGATTTTGGACGACACCTACAATGCCTCACCCGAATCCATGCTGGCAGCGCTCAACCTGCTCGATGAAATGGATGGACGAAAGATCGCTGTGTTGGGCGACATGCTTGAATTGGGACCCTACGAGAAACAAGGACACGAAATGGTTGGAATGCGTGCCGCACAGGTGGCCCGTGTCATGCTTACCCTTGGTCCGCGTGCGCATATGATCGCAGATGCTGCACGCCGCACAGGTATGAAGTCTGCCAATATTTTGGAATTCGAAAATTCTGAACCGATCATCGATTGGCTCAACAAAAACCTCACCTCGAATGATGCCGTACTGATCAAGGGCTCACACGGCCTACGCATGGACCGCATTACCGCCGCTTTGGAGACTCAATCGTGAGACAGATCGCCCTATCACTCAGCCTGGCAGGCCTTGCTTTTGTAATGACCGCCATTTGGGGTGGCCCTCTGCTCCGTATTTTGCGCCATTACAAGATCGGCAAGATCATCCGCGTGGAGGAGCCTGGTCACCACGGTGTGAAAATGGGAACTCCCACCATGGGTGGTGTGATGTTCATTTTCCCGGTGTTGCTGTTTAGCGGCCTGCTCAATGCTGTGGCGTTGATCGGCGGTCGTTCCGATGTGGTGGGGGTGGGGCGTTCCATCCTTTTGCCGATGGCGGTCATGGCTGGTTTTGCCGTCCTCGGCGCAGTGGACGATTGGGAAGGCATTCGCGGCAAACGGAAAGGCGATGGCATGCGTGCCCGCACCAAGTTCATGTTTCAAGTGATTCTAGCTCTGGCGGCCGCCTATGTGTTGAAATATCAAATGGATGCGCCGGACATGTACTTCCCCGGTCTCTTTTTTGAAGTGGAACTTGGCTGGTGGTATGTGCCCATCGCCGCATTCATCATTGTGGCCGAATCGAATGCCGTCAACTTTACCGATGGGCTTGATGGGCTGGCAGGGCTGATCGCCGCCACTGCCATTGCCGCATTTGGCGGCATTGCCTTGATGCAGGAACAGGTCTATCTTGCGCGTTTTTGTTTCATTTTGGTCGGCGCGCTTTTTGGCTTTTTATGGTTCAACGTTCATCCAGCCGAATTGTTCATGGGTGATACCGGTTCACTCTCACTCGGTGCAGTGCTGGCTGTAGTGGCCTTGATGGAAGGGCAGTGGCTGATGCTGCTGGTCATTGGCATTATTCCGCTCAGCGAAATGTTGAGCGTGGTGATCCAGATCGGTTATTTCAAATGGACAAAGGGCAAGCGTTTTTTCAAAATGGCGCCCATCCACCTGCATTTTGAATTACTCGGCTGGAGCGAAACACAGGTTGTGCAGCGCTTCTGGCTCATTGGCCTCATGGCCGCATTGATCGGCATAGGATTGTCGCAAGTATAGAAAATGGTGAATAGTGAATAGGCGACGGGTTTTCTTAACCTGTAACCTTAAACTTTCAACCTTCAAACCATAATGACCAACTGGAACTCGACCCGCACCCTCATTCTCGGAGCAGCACGGCAGGGAATCGCCCTTGCCCGCTGGCTCTCCCGCCATGGCTCAAAGGTGACTTTGAGCGATTCGCGTTTACTGGAACAGCTTGCCTCTGCTCGCGAATCTCTTGCGGATACGGATGTAACTTGGGCGGCGGGTGGTCATCCGCTGGAATTGCTGGACGCGACCGATGTGCTTTGCCTCTCCGGCGGCGTGCCGCTGACATTGCCCATTGTGCAGGAAGCAGTCAAGCGCGGCATTCCGCTTTCGAACGA